>CAYRYP010000109.1:0-1596 GCA_964428485.1 uncultured Coriobacteriaceae bacterium | reverse complement strand
GCAGAAGCAGCGGGCGTCTCCAAACGCTGTCTGTGGTCCCTCGAGATGGGACGAAACCCCGGCGTTCAGCTCGACAAGCTCACTGCAGTGCTCGGGGCGCTCGGCCTTGATCTGGTCATCGCCGCAACGGATGTAGCCGAGATCACCACACACCCGGAAACAGACGTGGCAACCGATGACGCAAATCCCGCCTCGCAAGCGGCAGTAGACGCACCCTCTGATGCAGCGGCAAGTGAAGAAGGCTTCACTATCGACGCTATCGCGATCCTGACGGGTGATCGACGATGACATCGGCAATGACGCGCGGGCAGTTCAACACGCTCGACGTGCTCATCGCAAGCACGCCGGCGGGAATCCTGACGCAAAACGATTCGGGTACTCTCACCTTCCAATACCTCAGGGACTACCGAGGAATCCCCTTGTCATCGGCCATGCCGCTTTCCACCGCAATTTACGGTGACAAGATTGTCGCGCCCTACCTCTGGGGCCTTCTTCCGGAGGACCTCGCTGCCCGGAGAAGCGCCGCATCAGATGCCGGCGTCTCCCCCAACAACCCTTTCGCGCTGCTAGGGATCATCGGCCTGGACTGCCCGGGAGCGGTGCAGTTCTGCCGACAGGGTTCTGACGCCTCTCGCAAAGAGCAACTCGTCCCCGCAAGCGACTCCGAGATAGCGCGCAGGCTCTCGCAAGGCCGCACCGGCGGGCGTGGGTGGACCACCGAGAATGAGCGCTGGAGCCTCGGCGGGCAACAGAGCAAGTTTGCGTTGAGGCTGGAGGGTGGCCGCTGGTTCTCTTGCGAGGGGGCCGCTGCTACCACCCACATCTTCAAAAGCGGTGTGAGTGGGCTCACGCACCAGGCTCTGAACGAGTACGCGTGCATGCGCCTGGCGGCGGAACTCGGCATACCCACGGCGAGGGTGGAGTACTGCGAGTTCGAAGGGGAGTCGGCGATCATCGTCGAGCGCTATGATCGGCGAATCGAAAACGGGTCCGTAGTCCGTCTGCATCAGGAAGACCTCTGCCAGGCGCTCGGCTGCTTGCCGGTGAACAAGTACGCCTCCGATGGAGGGCCATCCTGCGTGGACGCTCTAGGACTCCTCATGTCCACCGGCTCCACAGCACAGGAGAACACGGCAAGGTTCCTCCAGATACTGCTGTTCAACTACCTCGTCGCCGCGACCGACGCCCATGCGAAGAACTATTCCATCTTGCTTGACGCGGGCGGCGCGCACCGCCTCGCGCCAATGTACGACGTTGCTTCCATTGCGCCGTACACCGATCCAGCGAGATGGAAGACGAAGCCACCGAAACTCGCGATGTCGATAGGCGGCGAGAATCGCGTCGGGTGCGTCTCCATGAACGACCTCCGTAGAATGGCGGACCAGTGCGGATTGGATAGGGTCGGCATCACGGCGGAGGGATGCGCCGACCTGCTACGCACCTACGCGGATGCCATCCCTGGAAAGCTCGCCGAGATATTCGACGAACTCGAGCTCACCGAGTCCACCACGAGTGCAAGAGAACTGAGAGCACATATGGAGGAGCCGATCGCACAGCTCTGCGAGGCAGCGAAAGCGAGGCTGCAAAGCTGACGGC
>CAYRYP010000108.1:0-1715 GCA_964428485.1 uncultured Coriobacteriaceae bacterium | reverse complement strand
CTCCCCGGGCGCGGGGATAGCCCTGAAAAACGTCGACGACAGGCTCAGGAGCTGTTTCGGTGCCGGGTCGGGGATTACAATAGAGTCGGAGCTTGGCGTCGGCACCACGGTGTACCTGACGCTCGCCAACGCAGCTACGGAGATTGAGGAATCCGCCGCTGCGAACGATTAAGGAGGAATTACGTGATACGCGCGATGATAGTGGACGACGAGGCCCCCGCGAGGTCCGAGCTCAGCTACATGTTGCAGGAGACCAATCAGGTCGAGGTCGTCACCGAGGCTACCAACGTCAGGGAGGCTATAGAGAACCTCAAGGACAGCGGATGCGATGTTATGTTCCTCGACATCAACATGCCGGGGGCATCGGGGCTGCAGCTCGCCGAGGCGCTTACCAAGATCTCACGCCCGCCGGCGGTGGTCTTCGTTACCGCATACAGCGAGCATGCTGTCGACGCCTTCAAGGTCAACGCCATCGACTACCTGGTCAAGCCGATCGAGACCGAGAGGCTCTTCCAGGCTATCGAGAAGGTCAAGAAGCACGTCGCAATGGTCAACAAGAACAACCCCGCGGAGAGGATTCCCGTTGAGAAGGGCGGCAAGAAGCTCCTGGTCTCCACGGACAAGATCCTCTACATCATGGCCAAGGACGACTACTCCTATCTCTACACCGCAACGGACAGGTATCTCTCCACGGTTTCCCTGGCCAATCTTGAGAGCAAGCTCGAGTCGCACGGCTTCTTCAGGGTGCACAGGGGCTATCTCGTCAACCTTGCCTGCGTGGAGGAGGTTACGCCGGTGAACGGGGGTACGCTCCTGCTTACTCTCTCCGACACCGACGTCCAGATTCCTGTCTCGCGCAGAAGGGTCTCCGCACTCAAGAAGGCGCTCGGCCTGTAGGAGCGCGATCGCATATCGCTGATCAGGCGGGATCTCGATCTCATCCGGGATCCCGCTTTTCTTGCCTTTGTCGCAGTAAGGGTTTCCCAGACGGTGTGCTGCGGCGTGGCTTTGGGTCCCGGTTTCTCAGACCCACCACGAAGTCACGGGTCTTACAGGGGTATGTAACATACTGTTAACAAAACGTCATGTTTCCAGCATGTAAACTCTATGCCCGATGGGGAATTTTCAAATACAGAATAGGAGCATCCATATGGCATATGCAGATGACGTCCTCAATAGCATCAAGGCCAAGAACCCTGGCGAGTCCGAGTTTATCCAGGCGGCTACAGAGGTTCTCGAGACCATCAAGCCTGCGCTAGATGCGCATCCGGAGTTCGAGGAGGCCGGCCTTCTCGAGCGTATCGTCGAGCCGGAGCGCGTTGTAATGTTCCGCGTCCCGTGGGTCGACGACGAGGGTAAGACGCAGGTCAACCGCGGCTACCGCGTTCAGTTCAACTCCGCGATCGGCCCCTATAAGGGTGGTCTTCGCTTCAATCCCACCGTCACTCTCGGGATGCTGAAGTTCCTCGGGTTTGAGCAGATCTTCAAAAACGCCCTGACCACCCTTCCGATGGGCGGTGGCAAGGGTGGATCGGATTTCGACCCCAAGGGCAAGTCCAACCGCGAGATCATGGCCTTCTGCCAGTCGTTCATGACCGAGCTCTGCCGCCATATCGGCCCCAACACCGATGTCCCTGCGGGTGATCTCGGAGTCGGCGGGCGCGAGATTGCCTACATGTTTGGACAGTACAAACGCACCCGCAACGAGTGGACCG
>CAYRYP010000107.1:0-1872 GCA_964428485.1 uncultured Coriobacteriaceae bacterium | reverse complement strand
TCGCGGGCCCGTCCGTACCCGTACCCGCGCCCACGCATTCCTGCACCCGAGCTCGCGCACTCGCGCGATCACGCCGGCGCCGCAGACCCCGGCCTCTGTCCCGCACATTCTACCCTACGCGGCCCCCGTGCCGTTTAACCTATATACTTGATTAAATTGCTTGAAGAGCTAGCGGGCCAAGCGTCTGACGGTCCGTATCCCGAATTGGAGGAAAGATGCAGGGCAAGGCCGTTATCTCGGTTCTCGGCAAGGATAGGGCCGGTATCGTCGCCACCATATCGGCGACGCTGTATGAGTGCAATATCAACATCGACGACATCCGCCAGACCCTCCTCGACGATGTCTTTTCGATGACCATGCTCGTGACGCTGGACGAGGACACCTGTGCGTTCGACGAGGTTCAGAAAAAGCTCGCCGGTGACGCCGAGAAGCTGGGGATGCAGATCACCCTCCAGCGCAAGGAAGTCTTCGACTTCATGTACAAGATCTAGAGTTTAGTAGCGTTTTTCGAACAAACGGATCATCCGAAACTTTACAAAGGTGGCGACATAGCACATGTTGTTCAGAACAATGAACGGGTCTTCCAGCTTGAGGACGCGTACTCTGCTGACGTCCGCGATGGCAACGCTGATCGCTCTGCTGGCGCTCATCCTCGCGTTCTTTCCCGCCAGCGCGATTGCGACGGGGGTGTCTGATGGGAATGAAGGCGAGATCTATGCTCCGATGGGTCATGAACCCAGCGTCTTGAGTGCAAATGGCGATGAGGATGAGTACCAGGAGCCAGATCCGGACGAGGATGGCGACATTAACGGCTCGAGCGAGCCTCAGGACGGCTCGAACATCTCCATCTACTTCATTCCACATCAAGACGACGAGTACCTCACCTTCTCCCCTGCGATACTCGAGGAGATCGAGCAGGGCAGGGAGGTTCATGTGGTGCTTTGTACCGATGGGAGCAACTCATTTGTCAGGCAGGCGCTCAACAACGGCAAGTACTGCGAGATCTGCAGCGGTTACCACAACTACGACATCACCGTGTGGCAGTTCGTAAACTCCCGCGACGCCGAGTTCTTGAGCAGCTGCAGGGCGCTTGGGATTCCCGATGAGAACATCCATATCTACGGTTACAACGGATCCGCACTTAGATACGGTGACTGCGAACTCACGGTATCCAGGTGCGAGATCTTGATTCGACACTATCTGGAGCTGTACCCGGGGGCGTCGGTTAGGACGTTCTCCCCTCTGCCGGGAACCGACATCTTGCACCAGGATCACTACTATCTGGGTCTTGCGGCGTTCGAGCTCCTATCGTCCGGGGAGATCGAGGATCTTAGGCTCTTCGTCCAGAGCCACATCTACGAGCAGTATCTCGAGGAGGGACTGCCCGAGCTGCCGGGCATCGACGTCTACGAGCTCTCCGAATCCTCCGTGGAGGCTTTTGAGAATTCGCGTGCGCAGTACATGCTGTTCGACCCGGATTCGGTGCGTTTCGCAATAGGGGAACATTCGGTTTCAAGTGACTTCAATACTCCCGAGATATCGGCCGTGGCGCATTGGTATGAGCCGACTGCTACCGATTCTGTCCGTTACGGTGGACAGACTAGGTACCAGACCATGCGTGACGCTGTGCTCTCCGAGTGGGACAGCTCTGATGTGATCATCCTCGCTAGTGGCGAGGACTATCCAGATGCTCTGGCGTCAGCAGCCCTTGCAGGTTGCTACGGGGCCCCCATAGTGCTCACGAGCACTGGTGCCCTGACCGCCGAGGCTAGGGAGTGTATCGAGACTCTCTCTCCCAGCAAGGTCATCATCGTCGGCGGTGACCAGGCCATATCCACCGAAGCGGAGCTCGAAGTGTCCGACATGGGGGGG
>CAYRYP010000106.1:0-1954 GCA_964428485.1 uncultured Coriobacteriaceae bacterium | reverse complement strand
CGCGCCCATAGCTCAGTCGGATAGAGCAGTGGACTTCTAATCCGAAGGTCGGGGGTTCGAATCCCTCTGGGCGCGCCAATGAGTTTTTGCCGGCAGGGGTTGAAGTTTAGAGTAAGCCCCTGCCGGTTCGTCTAATCTCTCCCCACACCTCATTCAATCAAGCACACGCAAGACGCACGCCGTGACCTTCCATACACCAAAGACGACCATGGTGTCACGGGCGAGAGCGCTTGGGATAAGATCTGCATCGAAGGGGGTGATCATGTGGAGATCTCAAGATTCGCGATAGCTAGCGAGCTCGACGGTTCCTCGACCGCAATATACTGCACGGCCACCCAGGGTATGGCCTTACTGCGTGGGATCGGCCTCAGCGACCTGCAAGGCACAAGCATCGAGGACGTACTCGACGCCGAAGAGGCAGCGGTGCTGCAACGACTTGGGATACTCGTGCCCTCCCGCGAGGCGGAACTCGGGGAGCTCTCGAGGAGATTCCGCTCGGACTCAGAGAGCAAGGAGGCGCTGGGTCTTCTCATCGCGCCGACGCTGACGTGCAACTTTGCGTGCCCGTACTGCTACGAGCGCGATGTCCGCAGGTCTGGCACCATGAGCGATCAGACCATCGATCGCATCGTCGCCTTCGCACGCAGCCAGATTAAGCGCGGGGGCTATCGCAGGCTGAAGGTGGGCTGGTATGGTGGAGAGCCCCTTATGGCCATGGATGTCATAGAGGAGCTGACTAGGCGCTTTTTGGATATTGAGGCGCCCTACCAGGCGATGATGATATCCAACCTCTCGCTAGCAGAAGACACCATGATCGAGCGGATGGCCGCATGCAGGATCTCCTCCGTCATCACCACACTCGACGGCATTGGAACGGGCCACGACTCGCATCGACCCTCTGCTAACGGCAGCTCCACCTACGAAACCATCCTCCACGCGATCGACGGCCTATCGGAGCGCGGCATCGCTGTGAGCTGCCTGTACAACCTCGACGAGACCAACATCGTCCAGTACCCCGAGATGGTCGCCATCTTCGAGGAGAGGTACTCTGGGTGCACGGAGACCTCCGAGGCGGCACCTGTCACCTTGGTAGCCGCGCAGCTCTTCGACTACCTGCATAAATATGGCAAGGTGGCCGATTTCTCCCCTCCGCACTACCGCCTCATAGACGACCCAGCGAGGGTAGCCCGTATGGAGTACGAGCGCATGCGCGGCGAGAGCCCGTTTCCCGCAGGGTCGACGATGGGGGACCTGACGTACCAAGCGATGCTCTCCCCTATCCGGCTCTTCTGCGGAAGGCAGCTACGCTCCTATCTTGTCATCGATGAGAACGGCGCGGCATACGCCTGCGACGGGGACATCGGCTACGACGACAGAGTTCTGTTCGAGATCGGCGAGGGCGGTGCGGTCGATGAGAGCAACTTCCCGCGAAACCCCGAATACGACCCCACGCTCGACGACGAGTGCTGCGACTGCGCCTTCATACCGCTTTGCATGGGGAACTGCATCTGGACCAGGCGATGCTGTACCACCTCCTGCATCCCCTGGAAGTGGATCGCCGACGACCTAATCCGGGATTGGGCTGAACTTCTGCTAGAGAGCTCCGAGCCGATTGAAGAGGGCGGCCGCGTGCGCATGCTCAGGCCGGCCACCTACCACCCCGACGAGTCGCCATTCGAGCTGTGGGGGTAGCCGCAACATGGGATACAGGACATACGATTGCAGGGCCTCCAAGAAATGCGGCGGATGCGAGTGGCTCGCCGTCCCCTGCAACAACGGCTACAGCCTAAGAGCGCTTCAGCCGGTGGACATGTTCCCACACACGAAGCACGTCGAATGCATCGCGCTGTTCGATCGCAGGTAGCCGGGTCCGAGCATGCCGAGCGACGAGCGCACGACCGCCAGACCCAAACCCGCACAACCCGCACGTAGGAAGCCGCTTTGCCAGATCCAG
>CAYRYP010000105.1:0-1990 GCA_964428485.1 uncultured Coriobacteriaceae bacterium | reverse complement strand
CAATTTCTTTTCCAGGAAGATCTTTCTGGATGGCAGCACGGAGAGATCATAGGGGCTGGCTGGTTCTCGAGGCGTAGCTATCTAGGATCTCGGGGGAGAAGTCAGTGGAGCCGGCCTGTTTTGTTGGGGTTCTAGTGCAACCTGCGCGCTCCTGTGCCGCCCCCGCCACGTCAACCGATGTTAATTTCAACGAAACTGCCACGAAACACACTCACCGCAGAATCAACCTTGGCTGGAGCGAAACCGGCTGGCCCGCGCGCGAGGGCCGTAGGCGGCGGTTCGGAGCACCTGTCGAGCCGCGGATTCGAAAGGAGAGGGTGGACGATGGACACCGGAACGACGGGGTTCATGATCATCTGCGCGATGCTAGTGCTGCTCATGACCCCAGGGCTGGCCTTCTTTTATGGAGGTCTTGCAAGGCGCAAGAACGTTGTTAACACAATGATGATGGTCATGGGCGTGCTTGGCGTCGTGGCGATCGCATGGATCTTGGCCGGATGGTCGTTCGCATACGGAGGAGACGGATCGATCTCCTTCTTCGGAGGATTCGACCAACTCGGCGGCACAGGGCTCATCGACGGGGTTCTCTCAGATGAAGGTGGAGACTACCCGGCAATAATCGACGTGGTCTTCCAGATGGCGTTCGCGATGATCACATGCGCGATCATCACCGGATCGGTCGCCGGAAGGATGAAGTACGGTGCAGTGCTGGTCTTCATCACGATCTGGCTCCTTCTGGTCTACGCACCACTGGCTCACATGGTTTGGGGCGGCGACGGCAGCCTCATCGGTGACAAGATAGGCGCACTCGACTTCGCCGGTGGCGACGTCGTCCACATCAGCTCCGGAGTCACAGGACTCATACTCTGCATGCTCCTCGGCAAGCGCAAGGGCTACGGCCTGCTGAACTACAGGCCCCACAACGTTCCGTTCGTGGTGCTCGGAGCTGGTCTGCTGTGGTTCGGATGGTTCGGATTCAACGGTGGTTCCGAGTTCGCTGCCGATGGCGTTGCTGGACTCGCGGTCCTCAACACCGTCGTCGCGAGTGGCACCGCGCTGGCATCATGGATGGTCGTTGAGAAGATCCGCCAAGGCAAGCCGACCCTTGTTGGTGCTAGCACCGGTCTCGTCGCGGGACTCGTTGTGATTACCCCCGCAGCAGGCTTTGTCGCACCGTGGGCCGCTATCATCATGGGCATCATCGTCTCTCCCATCTGCTACTTTGCGATCTCCTTCCTCAAGAAGAAGATCGGCTACGACGACGCGCTCGACGCTTTCGGGTGCCATGCGATTGGAGGAATCGTCGGAGGCGTCCTCACCGGTATCTTCTGCGTGCCTGAGCTCTCCTGGACCGAGTTCGGCGGGCTCATCTACACCGGCGACCCGACCCTTCTTGGAGCACAGGTTCTGGGCATCCTCATCACCCTTGCGTTCGTCATCGTCGCCGGACTCATCATCGGCCTCATCGTCAAGCTGCTCTTCAAGGGCAAGCTTAGGGTCAGCGATGAGGACGAGGCTGCGGGCCTCGATCTCGCCAACCACGGCGAGAGCGCTTACCCGGCGTACACTGGAATGGACTAGGATGCACCACTTAACCGAGTGCAACCCGAGCTAGGAGGGATTTCACATGAAGAAGATCTCCGCGATAGTGAGACCAGAGAAGCTCGAGCCTCTCAAGGACGCCCTGTTCGCGGCAAACGCTGCGGGAATGACGATCTCGCAGGTCACAGGATGCGGCAACCAGCATGGCTGGAAGGAGTACTACAGGGGCACCGAGGTGCTGCTGAACATGGTTCCGAAGGTCAAGTTCGAGCTCATAGTGGACGACAGCCGTGTTGAGGAACTCGTGCAGATCATCGTCGAGACCGCTCGTACCGGCGAGGTTGGCGATGGAAAGGTCTTCATCTTCCCGGTCGACGAGGTGATCAGGATAAGGACCGGCGAGAAGGGCGAGGAGGCTATCTAGCGTCCAAGGCGCGATCTGTAGGCT
>CAYRYP010000104.1:0-2069 GCA_964428485.1 uncultured Coriobacteriaceae bacterium | reverse complement strand
GCTAGACGTTTCCGATCTTGACGTTGGAGAGATAGCGCCCAGCCACCTCGCCAAGCTCATACAGCAGTCGGACGGACGTGGGCTCGACGCCTGTCATGAGATGCCTGGGGAAGAACCTCGTGATGTGCAGAGTGATGGACGGGTCGACGGACGCGAGCCACCGGGCCTCCTCGGCCATCTCCTCCAAAGAGTCGTTGATGCCCGGAACAACCAGCGTGGTCACCTCGACATGCGAGGTGTCCGCCGCCATCTCCACCGACCTTCGAACCGCCTCGAACCCGCCCGGCGCGCCGAGCAGGTCGTAGACCCTCTGGGAGAACCCCTTTACATCGATGTTCAAGGCATCGGCGAACCCGAGAATCTCGCGCATCGCAGTCTCGGTGGCATAGCCGTTGGTGACCACCACGTTGGTCAGACCGAGCGCCCGGACCGCCTCCATGGTCTCGAGCATGAACTCCATAAACACCATCGGCTCGTTGTATGTGTAGGCAACTCCGATGCACCCCGAAGCCTCGAGCGAGGCGGCCGCCTCTGCAACCTCTGTCGCAGTGTGCCAGCTACCCACGCTAACACCGAGCAATCCCTCGTCCGGCACGGTGGATGCTATGGAGTGGTTCTGGCAAAAGGGGCATCGCATCGTGCAGCCATATCCTCCGATCGACAGCACAGTAGAACCCGGATGGAAGCTCGAGATCGGCTTCTTCTCGATCGGATCCAGGGCCACCGAGGAGAGCACCATGGCCCCGGGCCTGCTGCCGATGGCCCTCACCTCCCCGCCCCGGTTTAAGCGGGCACCGCACACACCCGTCGCCCCATCTGGGAGTACGCAGGCTCTAGGGCAGACACCACAGGCGACAGCGGATGTGCTCGCAGCCACGTCAGACATGTCGCTGCACCTCGAAGCGCTCGATCGTGCAATCCTCCTTCGGTCCGATACCCGCCTTGCGACGCGCGATCGACAACTGCTCCTCAACGGTGTCCACACCATCGAGGTTCGGCAGCAGCAAACCCCGCCTAGAGCCGCTGGTGACGATCACCCCATAGCGCATCGGGTCGAGCTCGCCGATGGACGACACCGGCTCGGGAGCGCCCAGCACATCAACGCTGACCTCCAAATACGGAAGCTCATCAGGGGTTATCGGATCGAAGCGCGGATCCCTGCAACTCGCGCTGGCGGCGTTTTGAAGGATCTCATCCGCGAGCGTCGAGCAGACCGGGTAGATCGTGCCGATGCAACCCCTGAGCTTGCCATGCTCGTGGATCGAGACGAACGCGCCGGCGCGTGTCGATTCGAGCTCCGTAGCCTGATGGGAGTGCTCCGCGATGATCGAGCGCACAGCGGGATCGTCCGAGGTGAGCCTGCCTTTCCCGAGCACCGTCGCCTCGATGCCGAGTCTCGCGATGGCCACATGCGCATCGGCACTCTCCACCGCTCTAGACACGCTATCGCGCTTCCGACTCAGGTAGGCGTCGCCAAACCTCCTCGAGGGGTTCTCCCCACCAGGCATCACGATGGCCGTGGCATATCCCACGCCGAACGGCCCCTCGTGCGACATCAGCTCGCAAGAAACGTCCCTGCCGTCCAGCGCTCCCGCCATCTCCACGAACGAGCGGTGCCCGCACTCGGCGGCCGACTCACACAGGGCCTCGTCGAACTCTAGCAGGTCGCCAAAATCCCCGGAGGCGATATCTGAAACCACCCTCTCCTCGTACACCGGCGCGGCCGGGTCGAACCCGTACGGCCCACTGTCCAGGAGCTTGTGAGACAGGTCGCCGCTCGCGATTATCGCAACCCTCCTGTCAAGGCGATCCACAGCGTCGGCGATGCACTGGCCGAACCTGTAGTGGTCTATCAACGGCAGTCCAGACAGCGAGCATCTAACCAGTCTGTAGGAGGTGTAGCGCTCGTTTACGAACCACAGCGGGACAATCGTGCCATGATCCAACGACGGATCGCGCTCCCCCTCGATGCCGGCAGATATACCGCGATGCTCGGCGATCTCGCAGATAGCTGTGACGAGATCGGAGTCGTAGTCGGCGGAGACCCTGACCTGCGGCTGCCCGAAACG
>CAYRYP010000103.1:0-2152 GCA_964428485.1 uncultured Coriobacteriaceae bacterium | reverse complement strand
ACGCCTTGGAGAGATGCTTGTGTAGTCTGCTCTGAACTTGTGTCGTCTATTCTGCGAACCAGAACCCGGATAACTCATACTTGAACGTCCGGTAGCCCTGAAGCGTGCAGTTATACGAGAACTCGCGGATCAGGTTGCCGGAGTCGTCGTACTCCCCGAAGACGTTAGCAACACCGCTGTTGACGACCCAGTTGCCTGTCTCGCCGTATACCCCTGCGAGATCCTGCGCGTTGGACACGATGGAGGAATACGGAACGTCAAACGACTCGACCAGCTCGAAAGTGCCCTCGTTCTCGTCCACGAAGTAAACGAGCACCCTGCTCACGTCATTGCCGTCGTTGTAAAGGCCGGTTCCAACGGAGCTATCGACATCGATGTCGAGATCGTCGCGGGTACTGATAGCGTGATAGTTGTTGTCGTACAGACGCAGGTAGTACGTCCCTTCGGTCTCGCCATCGCCCGCGTACTCCACTGCATGCTGGCCATGCTGGTACACGAAGTCGCCGACCTTCTCCATCACGACGTCCTCGTAGGGGGTGCCCTCCCAGAACGCCGGATCGCCGATTATCCACTCAACCTGCTGATCTGCGTGGATGTCGGTCACCTTGATGATCGAGGAGGTCTCGCGCGAGGAGATGATGACGGAGTCGTCAGATTCCATGTACTGCACGGAGTTCATGTGGATCCAGTCCCACTCGCCCTCCTGCCAGTAGAACGGGTCACTCGCCTCGACCGGACGTGTGAATTCCTCGTAGAAGTCGGCCATCAAAGCCGAGAAGTCTATGAGCTTGGTGACCTCACCAGTCTCGAGATCGATCTCGAGTACCAGGTCCTCTACAGTCTCGGAGTCCGGGTCCTCCGCCAAGGCGAGCACCTTGCCGTCCGAGCCGAAGTTGATATCGTGGTGCAGCACGTAATCGCCGAGATCATAGATGCGCTCGGCCTTGCCCAGGCCATCGAACATCACGATTTTGCCCGCAGAGGCACACGTGACGATCGTATCGCCGTACTCAAGGATCCTGTCGAGTCCCAACCCCTCGAGGACCATCTCGTAGCGCATTGTCCCTTCGTTGTCGAAGAAGAACCCGTATCCGAGATAGCCGTTTGTACGCATCATCGCGTAGAGTCCGTCGGCCAGCTCGGTCGTGGAGCTACCGTCGGTGTAGGACAGCTGCGTGCTGTACCCCGACTGCGTCCCCGGAACATCGATGGTGAAGGTGAGGGTGCTGCGCTGCACACCCCACGCCCCTCGCATGGTGAGCTCGACCTCGTTCGTCTTGCCCGGCACCAGCCCAATGATCTGGATCTCATGATCCTTGGTGTATCCCCCTGCAGCGGTGGCGGTGTAGTCGGAGGTGCCCTCCGCGCTGATCGTGTAGGTGACCTCGGTGTTGAGGTCGGTCTCGAACGCAAGGTAGAGACCGTTGCTCGCGGTGCCGTAGGGGTTCATGATGGCGAGCGGCTCCTCAACGGTCCACTCCCCGCTGGAGTATATCTCCTCTATGGTCGAGTCGAGCCTGTCCTGTACGTCCTCGTCGTAGAAGGTGAAGCCCTCGGTTGCGATCTCAACCGGGTTCAACTCGATAACGTAGATGGATGCCTCAAAATCCGCTGCACGCACCTCTACCTGATACTCCTCGTTTATTTCTAGAAGCTCACCATCAGATGCCGCCCAGGTCTCCCTGATGTTCGTCTCCTGCGCAGTGAACGACTTGGAGACCTCAATGATGATTCGCGGCAGGGCAAAGATTACGAACAGAAGAGCTACGATAGCGATGATGATGCCCTTGCGGTGCTTGCGCAGAAAATTCATCTAGACCCCTTTAGGCAAACGGCGTCATGACGCCTGGATTCGAACCTAATAGTTGAATACTACCCTAAGGGAACCTCGCAAAATCGACAGACTCATTCAGGTTTGTTGAATTTGGCGATCCTCCACAAACTTACGAGCCTCCACGAGCTTGCGTGCTACTGCGTGGCGTCTCCCCCGGTCTTAGAGATTCTTACGGCAAACATCGGAGCCGACAGACGCGCGCACGTGCTCCAGGAATAGGCCTGCAGCACGAGAGAAGACCTGGTCGTTACAATCGAAAGAGGTTCGCCATCCGCGCGACTCGAGGTCGCCTTGTAGTGGCGCCCGTGGCGATCTTAC
>CAYRYP010000102.1:0-2646 GCA_964428485.1 uncultured Coriobacteriaceae bacterium | reverse complement strand
CGATGATGATCTCGAGGTGCAGCTCGCCCATGCCGGCGATGATGGTCTGGCCGGTCTCCTGGTTGGTGGAGACGCGGAAGGTCGGATCCTCCTCGGCGAGCTTGGCGAGAGCCACGGAGAGCTTGTCCTGCTCGGCCTTGGTTTTGGGCTCGATTGCGACATCGATGACCGGATCGGGGAAGTCTATCGCCTCGAGGATCACCGGGTTGCCATCATCGCACAGAGTATCGCCGGTCTGGGTGTTCTTGAGCCCAACGACGGCGCAGATGTCGCCGGCTTGGCAGCTGTCGATATCCTCCCTGGAGTTGGAGTGCATCTCGAGCAGGCGACTGATGCGCTCCTGCTTACCCTTGGTGGCGTTGGCCACGTAAGATCCGGCATCCAAGCGCCCAGAGTAAACCCTAATGTAGGTGAGCTTTCCGACATAGGGGTCGGTCATGATCTTGAAAGCCAGCGCGCTAAAGGGCTCCTTGGCGTCGGCATGACGCAGGATGGGCTCTCCGGTCTTGGGATCAGTGCCCTCTATGGCCGGGATGTCGAGCGGGCTGGGCAGGTAGTCGACGATGGCGTCGAGTAGCTCCTGGATCCCCTTGTTCTTGTAGGAGGATCCGCAGATGCACGGGGTGAGTTTGCCAGCCACGCAGCCCTTGCGGATGGCAGCCTTGAGCATCTCCTCGGGGACATCCTCGCCCTCGAGCACGAGCATCATGACCTCGTCGTCGAAGTCGGCGGCTGCATCGGCGAGCTCCTCGTGGTACATCTCAGCGTCCTCGAGGTACTCGGCAGGAATCTCCCCCTGGCTGGGGTAGATCATGCCCTTCTCATCCTCGTTGAACTGCCAAGCGGTCATGGTAAGAACGTCGACGAGACCATCGAAGTGGTCTTCCGCGCCGATCGGAATCTGCATAACCAGCGGACGGGCGCCGAGGCGATCGCGGATCATGTCGACAGCGTGGAAGAAGTCCGCACCGATGCGGTCCATCTTGTTGATGTAGGCGATGGTGGGAATGCCGTAGCGGACGGCCTGGCGCCAGACGGTCTCGGTCTGGGGCTGGACGCCAGAGACGGCATCGAGGACGGTGACAGCGCCGTCGAGAACGCGTAGCGACCTCTCGACCTCCGAGGTGAAGTCGACGTGCCCTGGGGTGTCGATGATCTGGATGCGGTGTTCCCTCCAGAAACAGGTGGTCGCAGCAGAGGTGATGGTGATACCTCTCTCCTGCTCCTGCTCCATCCAGTCCATCGTAGCTGCACCGTCGTGAACCTCTCCGATCTTGTGGTTCTTGCCGGTGTAGTAGAGGATGCGCTCGGTGGTCGTGGTCTTACCGGCATCGATGTGGGCCATGATGCCGATATTGCGCGTAGTGTTCAGGTCTTTCTTCTGCTTAGCCATTTTCTCTTGATTCACTCCTACCAGCGATAATGCGAGAAGGCCCTGTTGGACTCTGCCATCTTGTAGAGGTCCTCGCGACGCTTGACGGAGGCGCCCATGCCGTTGGAGGCATCCATGATCTCGGCGGCGAGCCTCTCTTTCATCGTCTTCTCCTTGCGCTTACGCGAAAAGTCGACGATCCAGCGGATAGCCAGAGTGGTAGCACGACGGGAGTTGACCTCCATGGGAACCTGGTAGGTGGCTCCACCGACGCGCTTGGGCTTGACCTCGAGGGTCGGACGGACGTTATCCATGGCCTTCTTGAATACGGACAGAGGGTCACTGCCAGTCTTCTGCTCTACGATCTCGAACGCACCGTAGACGATGGACTCGGCCAGGGACCTCTTGCCATGAAGAAGCACCTTGTTGATCAGCTGGGTGACCAGGCGGTTGTTGTAGACGCCATCCGGCTGGATCTCCCTGCGGACGGCTGCTGCGCGACGCGGCATTCTATCTCCTAAGCTCTGAGAAACTTACCAACTATTTGATGAATCGATCGGATACCCGATGCTACTTGGGCCTCTTGGCTCCGTAGCGGGAGCGAGACTGCATCCTGTTGTTGACCGCAGCGCAGTCAAGAGCAGCACGGATGACCTTATAGCGGACACCAGGCAGGTCGCGCACGCGGCCTCCGCGGATGAGCACCATGGAGTGCTCCTGCAGGTTGTGGCCGACCCCGGGGATGTAGACCGTGACCTCCTGACCGGTGACTAGCCTCACGCGGCAGACCTTACGAAGCGCGGAATTGGGCTTCTTAGGGGTGGTGGTGTAAACCCTGGTGCAGACACCGCGCTTCTGCGGACTGCCCTGAAGGGCCAGGTTCTTCTTCTTTGCGTGAGTCTTGACGCGACCCTTGCGGACCAGCTGGTTGATCGTGGGCAAACCGAACTCCTTCTTCCATGATCGTTGCGCCCATTCAGGGCGCCACTGCCTTGTAATCGATCAGATCTAGCGATCTGAATATGACAGCAGCTTATTAGCTGCATAAAGCCACAGCGAAAGAGATTAGCAGCGCCACCGGGAGCTGTCAAACACCACGCCGCCGGGCGTATCTATGTTTTGCCACTTAAAATCGACAAGCGGCACCCTATGCTCACCCTGAAGGGTTGGCGGGTAGCAAACGAGTGGTATTACCGTTTACTGTGGCCGCAGCAGAGCTATCAACAAAGTTCAGACCAGTCGGAATTATGCCTGTGGCAACTACACCCCGTTTT
>CAYRYP010000101.1:0-2786 GCA_964428485.1 uncultured Coriobacteriaceae bacterium | reverse complement strand
CGGCCAGCG
The DNA here is from genome assembly GCA_964428485.1 of uncultured Coriobacteriaceae bacterium. Taxonomy (GTDB): domain Bacteria; phylum Actinomycetota; class Coriobacteriia; order Coriobacteriales; family CADBOM01; genus CAZPAN01. The sequence continues at coordinate 2,777 of CAYRYP010000101.1, read as the reverse complement.
TGAGCTCATCATCGGCGACCGCCAGACCGGCAAGACCGCCATCGCGGTGGATGCGATCATCAACCAGAAGGGCAAGGACATGATCTGCATCTACGTCGCGATCGGCCAGAAGGCCTCCACGGTAGCGCAGGTCGTGGAGACGCTGGAGAGGCACGGTGCGATGGACTACACGATCATCGTGCTTGCATCGGCCTCGGACAGCGCCCCGCTCCAGTACATCGCACCGATGTCGGGAGCCGCGATGGGCGAGTATTTCATGTACAACGGCGAGGATGGCAAGCCCGCGGGTCCCGATAACCCAGGGCGCCACGTCCTTTGCATCTACGATGACCTCTCCAAGCAGGCCACAGCCTACAGGCAAATGTCGCTGACGCTTCGCCGCCCGCCTGGGCGCGAGGCCTATCCTGGCGACATCTTCTACCTGCATAGCCGCCTGTTGGAGCGCGCGGTCAAGCTCTCCGATGCCAACGGAGGTGGCTCTCTTACCGCGCTGCCAATCATCGAGACGCAGGCCGGAGACGTCTCCGCCTACATTCCCACCAACGTAATTTCGATCACCGACGGGCAGATATTCCTACAGCAGGATCTCTTCTACCAGGGCCAGCGCCCCGCCATCAACGTGGGCATCTCGGTCTCGAGGGTTGGAGGCTCTGCGCAGATCAAGGCGATGAAGCAGGTCGCGGGATCGCTTAGGCTCGACCTTGCAGCCTATAGGGAGATGCAGGCGTTTGCGCAGTTCGGAAGCGACCTTGACAAGTCCACCCAGGACCAGCTCAACAGGGGAGCCCGTATGACCGAGCTTCTCAAGCAGGGCCGCTACGTCCCGATGGCGGTCGAGGACCAGGTCATCGCGATCTTCGCCGGTAACGAGGGATTCTTGGATGACATCCCAGTGGAGGACGTCTTGAGGTTCCGCTCGGAGCTCATCGAGGGCATCCGTGCAACTCATCCCGAGATCCCGCAGGCCATCGCAGAGAAGAAGGTCCTCGACGACGAGATCACAGCCCAGCTCAAGGAAGCGCTCTCGACGTTCCATGACAGGTTCGTGGTCGGGGACGGGAACTAGGTGGTCTGACACATGGCCAGTCTTCGTGAGATAAAGAAGAGAATTGACGCGGTAAAGTCGAACGAGCAGATCACCCGCACCATGGAGATGATCTCCTCGGCGAAGATCCGCAAGGCCACCGAAAGGGTCCTCGCGTCCACGCCCTACACCAGGGCGACAAACAGGATGCTCGCGATCCTAGGCTCGCAGACATCGAACCTAGCGCACCCGCTGCTCGAGAAGCGTGACGAGGTGAAATGCACGATGATCGTTGCGGTGACCTCCGACAGGGGGTTAGCCGGAGCGTTCAACTCCTCGGTCCTGCGCTACTGCGACAAGATGATGGCGAGGCTGCGTGCCGAGGGCAAGGAGGTCGTGCTGATCGCGTGTGGCAAGAAGGCGATCGCGTACTTCTCCTACAGGAACTACGAGATGATCCGCGAGTACCGTGATCTTTCCGCGGACCCGACGCTCGACCAGGCTCGGGATATCGCAGGGCTCGCCGCCGACATGTTCGTGTCCGGTGACATCGACTCGGTACGCATGGTCTACAACCACGCCAAGAACGCCGCCGACCAGGAGCTCGTCGACGAGATGATACTTCCCGTCGATCCCAAGGCACTCCTGAGCGTCTTTAGCATCGATGCAAATGGCGAGATCTGCACCGTGGAGGACTCCCCGGAGGTGGAACTGCGGGGCATGTTCGAGTTTGAGCCAGATGAGGATACGGTTCTTCAGTCCCTTCTGCCCGGATACCTCCAGACAGACGTGTACCACTCGCTACTTGACTCGGCGGCGGCAGAGCAGGGAGCGAGGCGTAAGGCCATGAAGATAGCCAATGACAACGCTAACGAGATGATCGAGACGCTCAGCAGGATCTACAACAGGGCCAGGCAGGGTGCCATCACCACGGAAATCAACGAGATCGTCGGTGGCGCTGCAGCAGCCGAGGGCTGATAGAGATGGAAGAGAAGGTACAGAAGATGAACGTAGGACATGTGGTTCGCGTCGTCGGGCCTGTCGTCGACGTCGAGTTCGCGGCAGACGAGCTGCCCGCCATCTACAACGCGCTCACCGTTGAGACAGAGACTCCATTCGGACAACTGAGCTTGGTTCTCGAGGTCCAGACGCACCTTCCCGGCAACATCGCCCGGACCGTCGCCATGTCGTCGACCGACGGGCTTGAGCGCGGGATCGAGGTTACGGACACGGGCTCGCCGATCATGATGCCGGTTGGCCCCGAGACGCTCGGCAGGATATGGAACGTCGCGGGGCAGCTAGTCGATGGCGGCGAGATGCCCGAGATCAAGGAGCGCTACCCGATACACCGTTCGGCGCCGGAGTTCGAAGAACTGATAACCGAGACCGAGATCTTTGAGACCGGAATCAAGGCAATCGACCTTCTGGAGCCCTACATCAAGGGCGGCAAGACCGGTCTGTTCGGCGGAGCCGGCGTTGGCAAGACGGTCATCATCATGGAGCTCATCAACAACCTCGCCCAGGAGCACGATGGAACATCGGTCTTCTGTGGCGTGGGGGAGCGCACGAGGGAGGGCACCGACCTCTACCTCGAGATGAGCGAGTCCGGGGTCATCGGCAAGACCTGTCTGGTTTACGGACAGATGAACGAGCCCCCGGGAGCAAGGCTTCGAGTCGGACTCTCCGGCCTCACCGTCGCCGAGTACTTCCGCGATCAGGGGCAGGACGTGCTTCTGTTCATCGACAACATCTT
>CAYRYP010000100.1:0-2802 GCA_964428485.1 uncultured Coriobacteriaceae bacterium | reverse complement strand
CGATGCGCTCGCTCGAGAGCGCATGGGATGGGGAGCTGGGGCGTCTTCGCGCACGTGACGGGGAGTCCACGAGGCTCTTCATTCTGCCCGGGTACGAATTTCATGTCGTGGACGCCTTAGTGACAAACTTTCACGTCCCGCGATCTACGCTGATGATGCTGGTCAGCGCATTCTCCACTCGCGAGAACATAATGAACGCGTACTCCGAGGCCATCGCCGAGCGCTACAGGATGCTGTCGTTTGGCGACGCGATGCTCATAATCTGACGATCAGGGGGAGAGATGTCATTCGAGTTCGAGCTGCTTGCAACCGATCCCAAAAGCCAGGCGCGAAGGGGTAGGTTCTCCACCCCGCACGGCGTTATCGAGACCCCGTGCTTCATGCCGGTTGGGACCAAGGCTACGGTCAAGGGTATCACCGTGGACGAGCTGCACGAGCTCGAGGCCCAGGTCATTCTCTCCAACACCTACCACCTCTACCTGCGCCCGGGGTCGGAGCTCATACGCGACGCCGGCGGGCTCCACAGCTTTATGAACTGGGACAGGCCGATCCTCACCGACTCCGGCGGGTTCCAGGTGTTCTCGCTGGCCGACACCCTCGAGCTCGATGACGATGGGTTGTCATTCCGTTCCATCCTAGACGGCAGCAAGCACCGCTGGACTCCCGCCTCCAACATGGAGATCCAGCACAACCTGGGTGCCGACATCATCATGCAGCTCGACCAGTGCGCCTCGATCGATCTCGACTGCGATGGGGTCCGCGCCGCGATGGAGCTCTCTGCCAGATGGGCGGGAATGTGCACTCAGGCACACGTTGGCCATGAGGGATCGCAGGCCCTTTTCCCAATCGTGCAGGGCGGCTTGCATCTGGATCTCAGGCTCGAGTCGGTGCAGAGGTTGCTCGACCTGGAGAGTGAGTTTGGTAGGCACCCCGGCTTTGGCATCGGGGGCTATTCCGTGGGAGAACCGCACGAGGTGATGTTCGAGACCCTTCCGAAGGTGTGCTCCGCACTGCCCGACGACAGGCCTCACTATCTTATGGGTGTGGGTAACCCTACGACTCTTGTTCGCGCGGTGGGAATGGGTGTTGATCTGTTTGACTGCGTGCTCCCGACCCGTACCGGGCGCATGGGGACGGCGTTTTCGAGCGAGGGACGCCTCAACCTCCGAAACGCCAGGTTCACCCGCGACTTCACGCCTCTCGACCCGCTTTGCACGTGCAAGGTTTGTCGCGGGTATTCTCGCGCCTACCTCCACCACCTCGTGAAATCCAAGGAGATGGTGGGGTCGATCCTTGTCACCTACCACAACCTGCACTATCTGATCGACCTGATGACCAGGGTCAGGCGGGCCCTCGACGAAGGCCGCTACGGGGAGTTCCTTTCCAACTGGATGAACTCCCCGGCGGCAGATGACTACTAATTAGGAGCGCTCACAAAAAGAGCGCTCTCTCCCGGATTAGCCCTTGTTCATCCTCTTCCTGACAACTTCGGGGACGATGCTCTTGTAGTCGTTTAGGAGCCTGAGTGGCATGGACGCGAAGACCTCGTCGACGGTCCACGAGCCCTCCTTGACGATGGTCTTGCCGTATATGGGCTCCCTGTGCAGGTTGATCGCGCTACCGGAGAGCGTGAATATCGAGCCGCTGATCTCTTCCGACTCGTCCGAGGCCAGCCACACCAGGAAGGGGACGACCTCCTCGGGGGCCGGGGCCTGCTCGTAGGACGGAATCGCGAGGGGCACTATGCTGGTCTTGAAGTTGGAGACCTCGTCCTTGGCCTCCAGCTCGTAGGCGGCTCGCGTGCGTGCGTAGGGGCCGAAGGCGTTGACGGTGATCCCGTATTCGGCCAGCTCGATGGCAGCTCCGCGGGTGAGGCCCACCACTCCGGCGTTGGCGGTGCAGTACTCCACATGCTTGAAGATGTCGCCCATGAACGCCCTCGAGGTAGTGTTGATGATGCGGCCGCCGTCGCCCTGCTCGATCATGTAGGGCACCGCGTGCCTCATGACGTTGAAGTATCCCTTGGGCTTGATGCTCGTGACGCGGTCCCAGAGCTCCTCGGTGATCTCCACGAATGGAGAAAACCCGAATCCTCCGGCCACATTGATGACGATATCTATGCGCCCGTATGTCTCAACCGTGAAGTCCACAAGCCTCTTGGCATCCTCGAAGCTCGAGATATCGGCGAAGCAGGGGGTTGCCTCGTATCCCATCTCTCGGATGGTTGCCGCGGTGGTCTCCGCGTCACCGGTGCACTCGTCGTGGACCTTCTTGAACCACTCCTTGCGCTCGTCGGAGAGCTTTTCGAAATCCTTCTCGTTGATGTTGTCCCCGTCAGCGAGGGGGCGGTCCTTGATGGGAGAGCGGTTGTTGGTGACGACTTTGGCACCCTCTGCGGCAAGCCCGATCGCCACGGCACGTCCGACTCCCTGCCCGGATCCAGTAACCAGCGCTACTTTGCCCTCGAGATGTCCTGACATGGCAAACCTCCTTCGACTTGGGTTTCGCTCGAATATAGAGCGCGCTCGATTTTGATTCTACGGGGTTTACGGGCGGATTTGGTTGTGCGCATTGCAACCTGCTTTCCCCTAAGTTTTCCATAAGCCACTTTTGCAGTCCCGGGCGCGACGCGACTCCGCCGCTCTGCAACCCGCGGTCTGCGCAGCTACGCGGAGGGAAAGACGATGGTGCAGATGCCCTCGTGTTCGGATTCGGAGTAGGCGCCCATGAGCTCGTAAAGCATGGGCGTCATGTCCGACAGATCCAGGTTGGAAGAGTCGTAGATGAAGCCGATCTCTGCCT
>CAYRYP010000099.1:0-2984 GCA_964428485.1 uncultured Coriobacteriaceae bacterium | reverse complement strand
AGCTCCGTTTTTGCTTCGAGCATATTCGCTTGGATCATGAGATCACCTGGCTAATCTTAGCTAATATCCTTTCAACATGATATGCACAGGCCGGAAAAGAAGCAAGGATTCTTGCAAGCGTCTCAAAGGCGTCGCGATCAATAAGTCTAATCCCCTGCGCAGGACCAGAGCTCGCCGTACAGCTCGTTTCCCATCAGCCATCCACGCATGGTGGGTACCAGCGAGCCATCGTCGGAGATGTAGGCCAGACCCTCCTCCATCACGCGGCGGACCGCTCCGGCAATGCCCGACACCTCTCTCTGCAGGATAGCCAGACGCCCTGCGGAGATGCCGTTTCGCATCCGCATCGAGAGCATCGCGTCCTCGCAAAGGGCCTCTTGTCTCGTGAGTTGCTCGAAGACGGAAGCCCCGCCAAGAGCGCTCGCCCGTATGCGGTATGCGGAGTCCGACAGCTCCAGCGCAACACCCGCGGTCCACTGGTTGAGCGCGTCGCTTTCTAGCACCTCCGGCGCGTCGGCCACAGACATCATCGAGGAGGCTCCGTCGCCGAGGCCCAGATACGACACCCCGGTCCAGTATGCCTCGTTGTGAATGGACTCCCTACCGGGCCTCGCGTAGTTCGCAACCTCATAGTGCTCGAACCCACGGCCCAGCAGGATGCTGCGCGCCAGTAGCATGTGGTCGGCCTGCACGTCGTCGTCGGGCTCGGGGATCGCCCCGCTCTCCATCGATTCGAGCAGCGGGGTTCCCTCCTCCACCTTCAGTGGATACACACTCATGTGGGAGATGCCGATGCCCGCAAGCTCCTCAACAGTCGAGCGCAACGACTCCGCATCCTGCCCCATCGCTCCGCATATGACATCGACAGAGACGTTGTCGAATGCGTCCAGCGCCACATCCAGCGCAGCGCGCGCGGAGTCCGCATCGTGAACCCTCCCGAGCCTGGCGAGAACCCGGTTGTCTAGACTCTGCACTCCCAAGGAAAGCCTGCTGGCTCCAAGCCCACGTATCAACCGCGCGATCTTCCTGTTCAGCGAATCGGGATTGGCTTCCACCGTGTACTCGGAGAGCTCACCTGGGTCGACCCATCGCGCCACCGCGCCCATGATCTCACGCAGGGCATCCTCTCCGGCAAACGTGGGAGTGCCGCCTCCGATGTAGACGGTTCTCACGCCATTGAGAAGCCCTGCCCTACCTGCGAGATCCACAGACTTCGCGAGCTTCGAGGCGTAGTCTGAGATATTTGCGGATCCAGCTGGAACGGCAGCTGTGTGAAAGTCGCAGTAGGCGCAGCGCCTCACGCAGAAGGGGACATGGATGTAGAGAGCGCCGAAGGGGTCTTTCATCGCATGGACTCCCCGGGGTCGATCTGCCCGTGCTCAACCGCCGTGCGCCAGATCTCCGCGATGAGACTCTCAAAGTCCTCCAATGTCTCACATCGCGACACGGCGCCGCGGTAACGTGCGGCACCGGGCATCCCCTTGAGGTAGGCCGGCGCGTAGGTTCGCATCTTAACCAGAAGTCTTCCGCCGCGCTGCGATAGCAGACGCGCATGAAGGCCGAGTGCTCGGATGCGCTCGGACACGGTTGGAGGCTCTGGCAGATCGACGCGCTTCCACGACTCCGGGATGGGATTGGAAAGCGAGGGAACCGCGCCGTCTCCAAAAGCATCCTCGACAACATTGCCCGGCCCCTCCCACAGGCCCGCCTCAACAAGCGATGCAATGTAGGCTGCAGTCCTCCCGAAGATCCACGGATTTCCCTGAGCTCCGCGGGCGATCATCGCCCCGTCGGCACCGGAAAACGCCATGCAACCTGCAATGGACTCAGGGCTCAGCATATCGCCGCTGGCAGCGACCGGCACCGAGACTGCGTGCTTCACGCGAGCGACCACCCCCCAGTCCGCCTCCCCGGAGTAGAAATCGGTGGCGAACCTCCCGTGGATGCAGATGGCATCGGCGCCGGATGCCTCTGCCATTCGGGCAAACTCAACGGCGGTGTCCTCCCCGCGTGAGAAGCCCCTTCGGAACTTGACGGTTAGGGGAACTCCAGCCCCGCCATCGCTGCGACGCACATGGGAAAGGGCTTCTGCCGTTCGGGAGATGATCCTAGATGCGAGCTCGGGGGTCTTCATCAACGCCGACCCCTCGCCCTTGCGAACCACCTTTCGCGCGGGGCACCCCATGTTGATATCGATGGCGGCGAGTCGCGCACCCAACTCCTCGGCGACCCTTGCGGCCTCCTCGGAGATGATGCCAGGGTCGCTGCCGAAGAGCTGCACGACGACGGTGTCCTCCACCTCCGAGAGCTCAAGATACTCGTGAGTCTTCTCGTCACCGTAGTGCAGACCCATCGCAGAGATCATCTCGGTGCACGTGAGCCCCGCCCCGTACTCCTTGCAGATGCCGCGGAACACGGCATCGGTCCATCCAGCCATGGGCGCAAGCACAAGCGGGTTTCGCGACAGAAACGATCGCATGCGCGCAGAACCCGTGCTCTCACCGGATGCAGCCACAGCGCCCTTGACCTCAGCGACCCCTGGGTCTGGATTCACTCGTCCACCTCGAGGATCGCCATGAAGGCCTCCTGCGGCACCTCGACGTTGCCGATGGCCTTCATCCGCTTCTTGCCGGCCTTCTGCTTCTCGAGCAGCTTGCGCTTTCGCGAGATATCGCCGCCGTAGCATTTGGCCAGAACGTCCTTGCGCTTTGCCTTGACGTTGGTGCGTGCGATCACCCGGCCACCGACGGCAGCCTGTATTGGCACCTCGAAGAGCTGCCTGGGGATGACCTCTTTGAGCTTGCGCACGAGCGAGCTGCCACGGTCGTAGGCCTTGTCTGTGTGGATGATGAAGCTGAGGGCGTCGACGGGCTTGCCAGATATCAGCACCTCAAGCTTCACGAGGTCGGACGGTCTGTAGCCATCGAGCTCGTAGTCGAGCGTCGCGTAACCCTTGGTGCGGCTCTTGAGCTTGTCGAAGAAGT
>CAYRYP010000098.1:0-2989 GCA_964428485.1 uncultured Coriobacteriaceae bacterium | reverse complement strand
TCATGGCAAATGGACTCCCCAGCCCGCGAAGCGAGCGCAAGCTCGCGCAGGTGGAGAGTCCGTCCTTTATCACCAGGGGACTGTGCTGCGACGGATGGGTGGAGATGGCCAACGTCATCCTTGAGGCGAAGGGAGCCAGAGCCTGAAGACGGCCCGATCTCGACTCTCCCCTCGCACGGCCAAACGCCTCACCCGACCAACCGCCCCGTCCTACAAGGACTGCTCCGAGCGGACGATCACGTCGTTCTGTATCCCCTCGGAGAGCTGGGTGAAGTAGGCCGAGAACCCGCCTATCCTCACGACCAGGTCGGAGTACCCCTCGGGTTTAACCTGCGCCTCCTTGAGTTCGGCTGAGTCCACGATGTTGTACTGGATATGGCTGCCACCGTTTCTGAGGAAGGTATCGGTGTATTTGGCGAGTTTCTCGCGATTCTCCTCGCTCTGCAGAAGCGACGCCGAGAACTTCTGGTTGAGCACCGAAGCCCCTGCGTCCTTCTGCTCGGCCTTTAGCACGGAGCGCATCACAGCGGTAGGTCCGTTGGTGTCGGCCCCTCCCATCGGCGAGAACGACCCATCGTCGAGCGGCTCAAACGCATGCCGCCCATCGGGCAACGCGCCTACCCCCAGCCCCGCAGCGAGATGCCAGGACAGCCCGTCGCGAACGATAATCGAGCCGTGCGAGAACGACGGGATGCGCTTGGCCCTGATGTAGGCGGCCGATCTGTCCGAGATGAGCGAGACCATGTAGTCGGCCTCATCGATGTCGTTGCCGAACTTAGGGGCAGCTAGACACATCTGGCGGATCTCCTCGCCGCGCTCCCCCGCGAAGTCGGAGTCGATGGCGTCCATCAGCTCGGCCATCGTGAGTCTCTTCTCGTCGAAAACCAGCTTCTTGATGGCTACAAGCGAGTCGGCTGTGTCGATGATGGCTCTGTCGGAGAAACCGTGCACCGAGTAGTCCCCGTCGGCGATCAGCAAGTCCTGTCCATTCTCGAAGTACCACGGGCAGCCGACCGTCGACCAGAATGGCGTACGGAAGTAGCGGGATTCCACGGCCAGCGCCACCGTAGAAGCCGATATCGAGCGGTCCACTATAAGCTTGTGCTGCGCGAATAGGGCGTCGATGATCTGCTCGATGCTCTTGAAGTCGCGAGCATCACCGCAGTCGACGCCGAGCTGGTAGCCGTTTATGTCGCGTCCGTTGTGAAGCGCCAGGTGCAGCATGCCGGCCAGATTGAACGAGGCGAGGCCCTCCATCCCATAATGCTCGGCACGGGTCAAAAGCGTCGGGTAGACACATCCCAGTCCGAACCACTCACATGCCTCGTTGTAGGGAATCCCGGTCTCCACATACTTGGAGATGATCCTGGAGTCGTTCTGGAACAGCGGAATACCGCCACGTGTAGCCAGGTTGCAGTCGATAGCCCTCTTCATGAGCCAATCAGGTGTGTCGACATTCCAGCGTATCGAGACCGTAGGCGCCGAGAGGTGTAGCATCGCCACGACCTTGAGGAACAGTGCGGACATCTCATTGGACATGTCCTCGTGGGTCTGCCCATACCCACCAAGCACAACCTGGCTGATGCCGTAGTTGATCTGGTGCGAATTGCGCATCGAGTCGTTATTGAAGATCATTGCCGTGGCCCAACGCCCTACCAGCTCGCCGACCATCTGTGCCGCGTCCTCGACGGTGATCCTGCCAGCCTCGTAGTCACTCATGAAGAACCTCTGGAGGTGCTGGTCGCCGCGACCCCAATGCGGGTAGTTATACATCGGGTGCTCGAAAATCTTACCGAGCCCCACAATCGCCATCGACTGCAAGGCCTCCTGAAGCGTGGTTGCAGGCTTCTCGGGAACATTGCGGCATGCTTTTGCGATGGAGGTAAGTTGAGCCCTACGCTCGTCATCGGGCTCCGAGGTCGCCATCTCCTCCGCGAGATCGGCATAGCGGTGCGCAATGCAGATCAGGGCCTCCATGCAGACGATGGACGCTCTCCAGAAGATGATCTTCTCAGCGTCGGGCTCCTTAGCCACACGCTCGGCCTCGATATACTTTCGCGCCCGCCTAATGTAGGCGCCCACCCCGTTCTGCAGGATGTAGGGGAAGTCGCACGACGAGGTGGATCCAGCGAAGATCGCCGATGAGATGCCCGGGTCGCGCACGAAGACCCTGTTCGCCTCTTGGTACCAGTCTCCATAGACCTCGTCGATGGCACTGTTGACCATCGAGATCACGTTCTTGTCGCGCCACTGGTCAGCCGCCCTGCGAAGAGCCTCCTTCTCCTCATCGGTGAACACGGCGGTGGCGGAGTAGCCGATACGAACATCGTCGGAGTCGTCGTCCCAGATGGCGGGGATGTAGTCGCCCGAGATGTCCATCTCCGGTAGCGCTCCTATCACTCCCTGAGTCGCCTTGCCCACTATGAGCTCCCAGGGCAGAATCGAGATGGGAATGTTCTCGCAGATGTGCTTGAGGGCAAGCGCCCTTCGCATCTCGATATCCTCCCCCTCGGTGCGCTCCCACGACTCCATGAAGAGCACCTGCCTGTCGATCTCCACACGGAATCCCGCCGCCTTCATCGCGCTGCGCCATTGTGCGAGACGTCCCCCAAGCTCAAGCGCATCAATCTGATCGAGAATCTCCTGGTTGACCTGGTATGGCATGACGGCACCCTCCTTCGGTCCCCGATTTTTGAACACGTGCAGATGATAGGGCATCAGGGTTCACACCCGCTGTCACAGGTGCAACTCATGGATGCAACAACGCCTATATGCGCGGATTTTTCAACCAAATCGCTAAAAGCCCAGCCCCGGAAACTGCCGCTGAAGAAGGCCCCAGGTTGTGTTGTAACCCAGGGCCTTCTGCTTAGAAATTGGTTATGTGACTGAGTAGTTAGCTATTCGTTAAGGGTTATGTTACTTGCACTTATAAAAGCACTAGCAACTGCTTCACTTACAGAAGAAGTACCACCAACGATATAGGCATAGG
>CAYRYP010000097.1:0-3020 GCA_964428485.1 uncultured Coriobacteriaceae bacterium | reverse complement strand
ATCAAGTTCATCTGTGTGAGCACCTTGTTGTACCAATCCACGTAGGTGGACGGGCAGTACTTCTGCGCGGCAGCGAGGGTGAGCGTGGAACCATAGAGTCTTGCGAGGCCGTTGACATGCGCGTCGATGGCCTCCTCCCAGCTACTCCATGAGGAACTGCCCCAACCCCAGGCGTTGTAAGGCTTGAAGCAGGCTTCGCCCTTGCTGCTCTCGATGCAGGCGATGGCCGGCGACCATCTGGGGTCAACACCGTAGGTCCATGCAGCCTTGGCGAAGTTCTCTCCCTGGCCCTCCAGCGGGGAGCCTGCAAGATAGTCATTGATTCTAGAGGTCCACTCGGATACGAACTCCTCGTAAGAGACGTTCCAGTTGACATCCGAGGAGCTCACGGAGCCGATGACATAGGAGGAATTGGAGCTGTATGAGGCCTGCTCAGCAGCCGCCTGTGCTGCTGCTTGCGCTGCGGCCTTTTCCATGGCCTCCTGACGCGCCGCCTGTGCCTCTGCTAGCATCTCCTCGGCCTCCTGACGCGCCAGCTCGGCCTCCTCGCGATCGGACTCCAGCTGGGCGGTGGCTTCCTCGAGCTCCTGTTTGTTCTGCTGCTGCTGGACGAGGATGTCCCTGTTGTACTTCTCGTACCTGTTCAGGTACTCGACGGTTCCAAAGAGGTCGGAGATGGTGTCGGAGGAGAGCACCATGTTCACAAGGGATGGGGCGGACTGCTGATAGATGTAAAGCGACTTGACGGCCTCATTGGTCGCCTCGCGCTGACTCTCGATCTCCTCCGTGAGAGCCGCGATCTTCTCCTGATTCTCTGCGATGCGGGCATCGAGGGATTCGACCTTTTCCACGGCCTCGTCGTATGCACGAGCTGTGCTCTCGACCCTCTCCTCGAGCTCAGTGAGCTCGTCCGCCTGGGCAATGGGAGCCACTGCCAGGCAGGATGCCAAAAGCATCGTCACGGCCACAGTGGCCGATACCAATGCCCTTCGCAGCGAAAAACTAGACATCAAACATGACCTGTCTCTCGGTTTCAAGCACCGCATGGCAAAACGTTCTACCATGGGTGGACTCTTTCGGCTCCAAATCACGGTGCACTCGTTTTAAGGGTGCAGCGCGACTAGGCTCCATTGAAAGTCCAGGTTGCGAATTATAATGAAAGAACTCTGATATAACAAAGGCTGGGCGAGGGGGAGCGGTAGTCAAGGGGGTTCCCGCGCAAAAACGTCTGGAGATTATATGGAGAACACCGAATCCCTAGTCATCTACATCATCTCAGACTCCCTCGGGGACACCGCTGCGGCAATGGCTCAAGCCGCCGCTAGCCAGTTCGAGGAGGAGGAACTGGTCATCGAGAGGTTGCCTAGGGTGGGTAACCCGGGGCAGGTGGCCGACTACATAGACTCCCGTGGGTTGCCGTGCGGGAGATGCGTAGCGTTCTCCACCCTCACGGATCCAGCGATGCGCGACAAGGTAGTACAGGTGCTTGCCCAGAGGCAGATCCACTGTGTCGACCTGCTCGGCCCCGCGATAGATGCCATATCCAGCGCCACCGGCTCGGAGCCTATGATGCGCCCGGGAGTCAACCGGCAGCTCGACGAGGCGTACTTCAAGCGTATCGAGGCCATGGACTATGCGGTCGATCACGACGACGGCAGGCTGCCCGAGGAGTACAAGGACGCGGATATAGTGCTCATGGGGGTGTCGAGAACCTCTAAGACTCCGCTGTCGATGTATCTCGCCTCCGTCGGCTATAAGGTCGCCAATCTCCCGCTGGCGCTGGGTCTCGAGCCCCCTAAACAAATATATGAGGTGGAACCTTGGAGGATCTTCGGGCTAATGTCGAGCCCGAGGGTGCTCTGTGACGTGCGGGCGCGTAGGCTCGGTGAGGCGGGCCAGCGCTTTGTGGAAAACTACGCCGGGGAGGATTACGTCACCCGCGACCTCGAGGAGGCCAGGGCGTTCATGCGCAGAATTGGCTGCATCATAATCCGCACCGACAACAGGGCCATCGAGGAGACCGCCCGCGAAATCCTCACGTACTACGAGATGGCGCTCGCCGCAAAAAGCAGGCGCGAAGAGGCCGTTTAGGATGTATGGCTTGCGTTTTTGAATTAACATTAAATTTCGACGGGACTTTCCAGCCCATCAAACTGCCTACGCATCTATATGCAGACGCACTCTTGCTACGAGGCCGGAGTGCGTATCGGCAATGGAGCGTGCAACCAGGAACAAGTTAGAAGCAAAGGAGTATTCAGTGTCCGAGAACAAGCAGCGCGTGTTCGCTTTCGGCAAGGACGCCGATGGCAACAACGTCACGGAGGGCAACAAGGACATGAAGGACATCCTCGGCGGAAAGGGCGCCAACCTCGCCGAGATGGCCCAGATCGGCCTTCCCGTGCCTCCGGGATTCACCATCTCTTGCCAGACCTGCATGGACTACTACAGAAACGGCAATGAGTTCCCAGAGGGAGTTCTTGACACGATCGAGGAGTATCGTCGCGACCTCGAGAAGCGCATGGGCAAGAAGATCGGGGATGTCGATGATCCGCTGCTCGTCTCTGTCCGCTCCGGTGCACCGTTCTCGATGCCCGGCATGATGGACACGGTTCTCAACCTCGGACTCAACGACGAGTCCGTCAAGGGTCTCATCAAGCAGACCGACAACCCGCGCTTCGCTTGGGATTCCTACCGCCGCTTCATCCAGATGTTCTCCAACGTCGTCATGGGCGTCGACGGCGATCTGTTCGAAAACGCCATCAACGCCGTCAAGATCTCTCGTGGCGTCAAGGGCGACAACGAGCTTGACGCCGCCGATCTCGAGGGCCTGGTGAACCAGTTCAAACAGATCTTCACCGATAACGTTTCTGCCGAGGATCACCCCCAGCTCGTGGTCGACGGCAAAGTCCAGTTCCCGCAGGATCCCGACACCCAGCTTAATCTCGCCATTCGCGCCGTCTTTGGCAGCTGGATGAACGACCGTGCCTGCCTCTATCGCAAGCAGAACAAGATCTCCGACG
>CAYRYP010000096.1:0-3297 GCA_964428485.1 uncultured Coriobacteriaceae bacterium | reverse complement strand
GCGTCGGTTACAGTGGCTCGGTGGATCTTAGATTTCAGCATGTTCAGGTACATCGTGCTTCCAATCAGGTGACTTTCTGATCGCTCTTTTCATGGAACGGCTTGGCCTCGCATCGCATACCGACCCGGCCGGGTCCAGTGCGTACGAGGTGTTTCGACCACGCAGATTATATTCTACGGCGCACGTACTGAAGCCAGCCTTCTGCCATACGGGGAACTGCGTTAGCCAGTGCTGAACGAAACTTTTCGAATCTCTGACCATTTGAAAGCACTGCGAATAGAATGGGAGGCCCGGCGTTGCGCGACCGGGCCTCCTTAAGGAGGGGGTATGATACTGCTAGGGAGAAATCTACTACTTCCGGTTGGTATTGGCAGTATCGCTAACACTATCGATTATGGGCCGGGATTGTTGAAAAATTGTGACGGGATGATGTTCACTTGGTGGATTCAGATTTCACATTCGAGCAAGACTCTGCGCCCGTATCTGAAAACGCCATACCTGCTCCAAGCGGCGATTTAGATAAGGGCCATCTCTCGACTCTGGCGATGAGGCTCTCATATATCGGGAGCCCGTTTTGTGGGTTTGCGAGACAGCCTGGTCAAACCACGGTGCAGGGCGAGATAGAGACAGCTCTCTCCACGGTTTTCCGACGCGAGATCCTCACCGTCTGCGCCGGTAGGACCGATTCGGGGGTCCATGCCAAAGGGCAGGTCGTGAGCTTCGAGCTTTTTGACGACGAGCTTTCGGCGAAGGGGCTCTCGAGTCTAGAGCGCTCCGTAAACGCGCTTACCTGCGATGGAATTTCGGCAAGGAAGATCGTCGTCGCCCCGCCGGGTTTCTCCGCCAGGTTCGACGCGCGCACCAGAGAGTACCGCTACAGGCTCTTCCGTGGAGCTCCCAGGCCGCTTTTCATGCGGGATTTCACATGGGACGTGGGTGGAGGAAAACCCCTCGACCTGAATGCGATGCGTGAGGGTGCCGCGCTTCTCGTGGGCGAGCACGATTTCAAGTCGTTTTGCGTTGCGGCCTCCGCGGTGGGCAAGAACACGGTGCGAGAGATCCTCTCCATAGACATCTACGAAGAAGAGCAGATGGGCGAGCCTGGGATTGTGGTCCGAGTGGTTGGAAACGCATTTCTCCACTCAATGGTGAGGACCCTCGTCGGGACGCTGTGCGAAGTCGGATGCGGCAGGCGTCGTCCCGAATGGGTGGGAGAGGTACTAGAGCGTCGCGACCGCTCTGTTGCCGGTCAGACCGCCCCGGCCCACGGGCTGGTTCTGTGGGATGTGGATTACGGCGACAGGGTCGATTGGGACGATGGCCGTGAGTGATCGCGGGGGAGGGGCAGTAGGCTCATGCATCCGGGATACAGAGGCCGCCTCTCGAGGCGCTCATGGCGGGGTGCTGGTGCGCCTCTTCAAGATCCTCATCTCAATTGCCATCGCAGTGAGCATCCTTACAGTTAGCTTCACCCTTCTGCTCACTCCGCTTCCCACGCAGGTGTTCTCGGAGATGTTCGCCAACGACGCCATCTCCTCGGTCTCGCATGAAGAGCTGGTCGAGACCGCATGCGACACTCTCGCCTACGTAAATGGCGACCAATCGGTTGAGCTGCCGCTTGGAAGTGACTACCGCGTCTCGTACACCGCAGATGTCATGGCGCATCTCGATGACGTGAGATCGCTATTTGCCGCTATTAAAGTGGCGGCGGCGATCAGCCTTTGCGTTCTCGCAGTGCTCGTCGCACTCTCGCGCATCCTCATACGCAAGGGCACAGAACAACGCTCAGAAGACCCGGCAGCGCAAGCCCGAGGTTTGTCCAGGAGCTTTCGCAGCCTCCTGGCGTTCTCCTTTAAGACAGGGGTGAAGGTGCTGATCGCATTGGTTGCGATACTCGTGATCGTGGCACTGGTGGACTTCGACGCCCTGTTCGGCTTCCTCCACTCACTCTTCTTCTCGGCGGGCACATGGACCTTCCCCGCCAACTCGCTTCTCATATGCGCGCTGCCCGAGGAGTTCTGGATGTCGATGGGCATTCTGTGGGCGGTGATCGTGATCGTCATATGTGCAGTGCTACTGATCGTAGCCAGAAGGCTCCCCAAGACCAGGGATGCTAGGCGTACCAGGCGCTCTGATGGCGCATCCTAAACAGAGCGCGTGCGCAGGTGATCTAGCAGGGCGTCTCTGACGTTGTCGCATCTCCCGTCGATGACCTCGTCCAAGAGCCATCTAAGCGACTCGCCCACGGCAGGACCCGGCTCCACAGCTCCCGATTCAATGAGGTCCCTTCCATCCACGTCGAGTCCCGAGAGATCGAAGCACTTTCCGCTCTCCACGACGTGCCTGCCAATCTCGGCGATCTCATCGATCTTGTAAGCCCATTGCGCGACCTTCGAGCTGTGAGCCACCATGTCGGCTCGTTTGAGGTCGAGCACTTTGAAGAACACGTCTTTTCCGAGCCTGCCCATCCACCTGCGGACGCTGGCGTCGTTGTTCTCGATTCTGTGGTCATGGGCGCCCACGATCGCGGCGACCTCCGATGAGAACCGGGCGGGAAACCTCAGCCTCTTAAGGATCCTGGTGGCCAACTCCGCAGAGGCCTCCGCATGCCCCTCGTATCGAAACCGGCCCCTGGAGGGGTCGTCCACCACTGGCTTGCCCAGATCGTGTAGGAGCGTGGCCATTCTGGTTGCAGGGTCGTCCGAGAGCTGCGCCTCGATCGCCATCAATGTGTGATCCCAGACGTTGTAGGCATGGTTCGGGCTGCCGGAGTCGAGGCCCACGGTTGCCCTTATCTCGGGTATCGGGATCTCTAGGATCTCCCGAAAGGCTCCGATGACCGCTCCTGCAGCCTGGCCAGAGACGATGCCAAAAAGCTCCTTGCCAACCCTCTCGGCGGATATCTGCTCCAACAGCTCGGCATGGGTCAGCATCCCGAGTGCGGTCATCGGCTCGATCGTGAAGGCGAGTCTCGAGGCAAACCTCATCCCGCGCATGATCCTCAAGGCGTCTTCCGCAAAACGTCGCCCTGGTTCGCCCACGCATCTGATTAGGCCTCGGTAGAGGTCGGCTCTTCCATCGAACGGGTCAACGATCCCCTTGCCGGGTGAGTAGGCCATTGCGTTAATCGTGAAGTCTCTGCGTGCGAGGTCCTCCTCGATACTTTTCGTAAAGGCAACTGAGTCGGGGTGCCTTGAGTCGCTGTACTTACCGTCGACCCTGAAGGTCGTCACCTCGAACGCGAAGCTGTTGCAGACGGCGGTCACGGTGCCATGTGCCACCCCGGTGGGATGCACC
>CAYRYP010000095.1:0-3328 GCA_964428485.1 uncultured Coriobacteriaceae bacterium | reverse complement strand
CTCAAATGCAAAAATTTGACGCATTTGGTCCGCTAAGAAGACCGAAATGCTTCATATGAGCTTCGATTTACATATCAAACTACCCTAACAGTACATTTCGTATGCATTTTGGAGCATTTTGGAGCAATTGCGAGGGGCTTCCCAAGCATCCCAGGACCAAACTCGTCAAGTTTTGGCAATCAGGGGACGAATTCCACTACCGGCACCAGGGTTGACGGAAACCTACCACTAGAGGAGCCTTCTCGCCGATGTCAGCCCAGCCCAACCTTGACCTTGCCCGCAACCCGCATTAACCTCGGTTCCAGAGTGCGCGACGCGTGCGAAGGGGCACACCACCTCGGGTGTGGGTTTTCCCTCGCACGCGTTTTTCAATATGGGAGCATATGCATATGGTTGAATCCTATGGAAGCGAGGTGGTTATGGCGTTGGTCAACGGAAAGCGAAAACCTGAGCTGGATGGCCTTACGGTTGCGGAAGCCCTGGAACGCCTCGACTACGAGTACAGCCGGGTCGCCTGCGAGCTCAACGGCGAGATACTCCCCCGAGCCGACTACGACATGACGATCCTTCAACACGGCGATACCCTCGAAGTCGTCAGTTTCGTCGGAGGCGGCTGATGGGTGATGCACGCGCAAGGAACTCAGGTGGCATGGACCCACTGGAGGAGCGCATCGGAACGCAGGCAAGAACCCTTCTAGCCCGCGCCCGCGTGGGCATCGCGGGAGCGGGCGGACTTGGCTCCAACATTGCAATGATGCTCGCGAGAAGTGGGGTGGGCCACCTCGTAATCGTTGACTTCGACCTAGTGGACGAGAGTAACCTCAACCGCCAACACTATTTTTGCGCAGACATAGGGCGCCCCAAGGTTGAGGTCATATCGGAGCAGATCGACAACGTGGGCGCAAAAACAATGGTTACGACCATCCGCGACAAAGTCACTGAGGAAAACGTCGTCGCCCTCTTCACAGGGTGCAGCATCGTCTGTGAAGCCTTCGATGACCCGGAGGCCAAGGCTATGCTCGTGGATCGGCTGATGTCCGTTCCAGACGGACCGGTGGTCATCTGCGGAAACGGCATGGCGGGAACAGGACCCGCGAGCGAGATCGTGACGACCCGCGCTGGGAAAAGGCTCTACATCTGCGGCGACGGGAAGTCCGACGTCGGGGCTGGAGAGGTGCTCTTCGCGCCACGAGTGGTCCTGTGCGCCGCGCACCAGGCGCTTCTCGCGCTCAGGATCGTGTTGGGACTGGAGAGCTGAGCGGATCGGGGTCAAGGCGCCCCGCCCAACCGTCCAACCAGAAAGGAACACGCATGGCACTGGAGAGTACAGCCACAGCAGTCGCGAATGACACGTGGAGGCTGGGAGACAGGGAGTTCACATCCCGCTTCATCCTCGGGTCGGGGAAGTTCCGGCTTGATGTGATAAGAGCCGCGGTCGAGGACGCCGGGGCCCAGATCGTGACACTGGCCGTGAGACGCGCCAACACCAGCCAGCAGGAAAGCATCCTAGACTCGATCCCGGAGGGTGTGACACTGCTGCCCAATACCTCGGGTGCAAGGACCGCCGAGGAGGCCGTCCGCATCGCGAGGCTCGCACGCGAGCTCGGATGCGGCGAGATGGTGAAGGTCGAGGTCATCCGCGACGCGAAGTACCTGCTGCCCGACAACCATGAAACCATCCGCGCGACCAGTATGCTCGCAAGCGAGGGATTCACCGTCCTGCCCTACATGTACCCCGATCTCAACGTCGCACGCGACCTCGTGAGCGCAGGTGCCGCCGCGGTGATGCCCCTCGGGGCCCCGATAGGCTCTAACCGAGGGCTTGCCACGCGTGACTTTATCCGCATCCTCATAGAGGAGATCGACCTTCCGGTGATAGTCGACGCCGGCATAGGACGTCCGTCTCAGGCCTGTGAGGCAATGGAGATGGGAGCCGCTGCCATCATGGCGAACACCGCCGTGGCCACCGCAGGAGACATCCCGATGATGGCGCGTGCCTTTGGGATGGCCGTCGAGGCTGGTCGCGCGGCCTTTCTCTCCGGGCCAGGACGCGTACTGGAAAGCATGGGCGAGGCATCGTCTCCGCTCACAGGCTTTTTGGAGGAGGAAAGCCGATGACCTGGATCTGTGCCACATCGGGACCGGGAGAACCCGTGGGTAAGCGCTGCCGCAGGCTCGCGGAGCTCGACGAGAACGCCATCCATACCGACCGAGCACTCGACCCGATGGCCTTCCTCCCCGACATGGACGACCTGGGATGCGAAGTGTTCGACAGGGTGCTCGACGCTGTGGAAGCTTACGACCCCAGCTCGGTCACAGACTCCGACGTGCAAGATGTGCTCGCCTCTGATGTCGTAAAGCCAACCGACTTTGGCGTGCTCGTCTCGCCCGCGGCAACCCCCTTCCTCGAGCAGATGGCTGTGAGAGCACGTCGCGAGCGCGTGTGCTGGTTCGGCACCAACGTGCAAATCTTCACCCCGCTGTACCTGGCCAACTTCTGTGACAACCGCTGCGTGTACTGCGGGTTCAACTGCGAGAGCAGGATCGCGAGGGCGAGCCTAAACGAGAAGCAGATCATAGACGAGCTCGACGCCATCGCGGCCACAGGACAGGAGGAGATACTTCTGCTAACCGGAGAGGATCCCGCAAGATCCGACATCAGCTACATCGCGCGCGCATGCGAACTCGCATCGGCGCGTTTCAAAAACGTTGGCATCGAGGTGTATCCGGCCAACATCGCCGACTATGAGGTGCTCCACGCAGCCGGGGCCGATTACGTCACGGTCTTCCAGGAGACCTACGACCCCGAGAGATATGCGGAGTTTCATCTGCGCGGTCGCAAGCGCGTCATGCCGTACCGCTTCGAAGCCCAGGAGAGGGCGCTTCGGGCCGGCATGCGCGGAGTTGCCTTTGCCCCGCTGCTCGGCCTAGCCGACTTCCGCCGCGACGCGCTGGCATGCGCCCTGCACGCATATTGGATCGGCCGCGCGTACCCGCACGCGGAGATCTCTTTCTCCTGCCCGCGCCTGCGCCCCGCCAAGGGAAGCGAGCAGATGGGGATGCACCACGTTGGCGAGCGCGATCTTTTGCAGGTGCTCTGTGCATATCGCATCTTCATGCCCTATGCCAACATCACGGTCTCTTCGCGTGAGCGAGCTAGGTTTCGCGACCATGCCGCCACGATCACTGCCACCAAAGTGTCGGCGGGTGTGTCTACCGGCATCGGGGAGCACACCCACCAAGCCGAGGAGGGCGACGACCAGTTCGAGATCGCCGACGGACGCAGCCTCGATGAGATGTGCGCCTCGTTGAGGGCCATGGGCCTCGA
>CAYRYP010000094.1:0-3333 GCA_964428485.1 uncultured Coriobacteriaceae bacterium | reverse complement strand
CTGGTTCGGGTGCAAGTGGGAGTACATGGAGGAGGCGGGCGCGCCGGCTCCCGACTGCATAGGCGCCCATGTGCTCGAGGACATCTGCGACTGGGAGAGCGTGGTGAGGTTTCCAGATCTTGACACCTGGGACTGGGAGGAGGCCAAGCGCCTCGACAAGGTTGACGAGATCGATAGGGACTCTAACGCCGTTAACTTAGTGGTTCTGCTCGGGCTCTGGGAGCGTATGCACGTTCTGATGGGGTTCGAGAATGCTCTGTGCTCGCTCCTTGAGGAGCCTGAGGCCGTGTCGGATTTCCTCGACGCCATGGTCGACTACAAGATCAAGCTAATAGATAAGCTCTCAGAGCACTACCGACCAGACATCATCACCTTCCACGATGACTGGGGAACGCAGAACGCCCCGTTTTTTGCACCGGATCTGTGGCGGGAGATCATCAAGCCCCGCATGAAGAAGATCGTCGATTTTTCTCATGAGAAGGGAATCCTTTTCGAGATGCACTCCTGTGGGAAGTATGACGAGATCATCCCCGATATCGCCGAGATCGGCGTGGATACCCTCCAGTGCATGGATATCAACGACCTGCGAGCTGCCATCGCCAAAACCGGCAAATCGATGTCGTATTGCGCGAGCGTTCACAACCAGGAGTTCTTCTCCTTAGACAGTGTAGGAAAACTCGATCCTAGCTACGTGCGCGAGACGGTGAGGCGCGACTTTGAAGATCTCGGCAAGACAGG
Organism: uncultured Coriobacteriaceae bacterium; assembly: GCA_964428485.1. Lineage (GTDB taxonomy): Bacteria > Actinomycetota > Coriobacteriia > Coriobacteriales > CADBOM01 > CAZPAN01. Next base: position 2,595 of record CAYRYP010000094.1, on the reverse strand, counting down.
GCTCTACATGCCATTCCTCTTCCCTCCGTCCAACTGGTACGAGGAGATTGTCGATGAGGAGTTCAGGCGGGCACGTGACATGTTCGCTGGCACGTACCACTAGGAGCGCTCTGATAAGGCCAGGAGTTCTAAGGGAGCTGATCGCAATGCTTACGAAACGGGAGAACTATCTGATCGCCGCTTACGGCGGGAAGCCGGAGTGGGTTCCGTGCTTCACAGAGGATGCCAACGTCTTCATGCCACCGATATGGGGGGAAGATCCGGAGACCGGAACCGACTTCTGCAACGTCAAGTGGGTCGGTGACGAGTACGGGCTTATGCCCGATCCCAACTGGAAGGCATTAGACGATATCTCGCAGTGGGAGGAGGTTGTCAAGTTCCCTGACCTGTCTGCACTGGACTGGGACAAACTTGTCGAGGAGTTTCATGGGGAGGGCTACGACCCCGACAAGGTTGACATCGCGATGGCCAACACTGCAGGGATATTCCTGATCCCCGTAAACATGCTCGGATGGGTAGATGGACTATGCGCGATCTACGAGGACCCGGAGAGTCTCCAAGCCTTCATCGCCCGCATGACCGATTTCCTCTGCGAGGTCATTGAGTACTGCGGTAGATACATCAATCCGAACATCATCTTCTGTGGCGACGACGTGGCCAACAGCAACGGTCCTTTCATATCTAGGGAGATATGGACCGAGATGTACAAGCCATACTTCACCAAGCTTGCGGCGAAGATCCACGAGCAGGGTGCTCTCGCCGAGTTTCACTGCTGCGGCAATTGTGGATACCTGATCGAGGAGATTCTCGATTGCGGGTACGACATCTGCCAACTTCCAGTTCCCAACGACGACCTGCGGCGCGACAAAGAGCGCTTCGGTAACAGACTTGTGATCACCGGCGGTTGGGAGAGGCACGGCGACGCCGGCATCCCTGGGGCAAGCGAGGAGGTGGTCCGCGAGAGCGTGCACACTGCCATAGACGATTTCGGAAAGGACGGCGGCCTGATCTTCTGGGACGGGGGGATCATCGGCGACAGTGAGGACTCGAAGCAGAAACTTGAGTGGCTGATGGACGAGTTTCACAAGTACGGCCGCGAGGTCTACAAGAGGTAGCTGAAAACATTAGGTAAATCCATCGATTGCAGGGCTCTCCACGGCATAGGCGGGAAAAGCCATTGCCGTGGAGTAGGCGAAGCCATGTTAAAAACCAGGAGTGATGAATTCATCTTAAGGCGCCGGAACCTATCGCCAAGCTGGTGAGGCGACTCACCAGGGCGCCAAAACTGAGGAGGAGATCGTTATGGGTGAGGCCACTTTGAAGGGATTCTCTGGCAAACAGGTGGGGTTGATAGTAGCGGCCCTGTCGCTCTATTTTTTCGCACCCTCACAGTCAGTAATCTCTTCCATACTGGGTGACATCGGGATGTCGTACCCCGAGGTCGGTTCAGATATGCTCTCGTACCTGATCACGCTCAACAACATTGCGGCGGTTCCTGCCGCGTTCGTGTTCGGGGTGCTCGCCGGACGCAAGGTACGGTTCAAGACGATCTCCACGGTGGCGATGATCTGCTTCATTGTGGGCGGCGGTCTCCCGGTGTTTATGCCACACGACATGCCGTTCTGGGTTCTCATGTGGTCGAGGGCGATCATCGGATTCGGACGTGGTTGCTTCATTCCAATAGTCCAGGTCATCCTCAGCAGCATGTTCGAGGAGGAAAAGACGAGATCGACCTGGTTCGGCATCGGCAGCGTCTTCTTCAACATTGGTGCCTCGATCGGAACGGCCATCGCCGGCTTCCTCGCGTTAGTCGATTGGCGCTTCAGCTTCGCCTTCTATCTATTTGGATTTATTCCGCTGATCCTCTTCGGGTTTTTCTTCAAGGAGGATAACGTAAGCAACTTCATCTCCAAGCAGGAGAAGGGCTTTGTCAAGCTTCCTGGAGTCTGCTGGGTCTACTTCATCCTCTATGCACTCTCGATAATCATGAGTCAGACGGTTTTCAACTACGCGAGCATCGCCATGGAGCCGCTAGGTGTCGATTCGGTCACCGTCGGCCTTGCGCTGTCATGCTTCACCGTCTCAGCAGCGCTAGTGGGCGCCATCTTTACGTTCATATACAGGTTCTGCCGAAACTTCATTTTCGCTCTGGGGGTGGGGGCTATGACCGTGGGGTTCGTGGTCCTCTACGCTGCCTCGCTTGGCGTTCCCGGACATGTCCCGCTCCTCTACATTGCCACGATAGTTATCGGGGCCGGGTGCAGCCTGGTCACGGTGGGATGCCCGTTGACTTTGAGCATTATTGTGGCACCGAGCGTCGTGACGGCAGCTCTCAGCTTCAGCGAGGTCTTCCACAATGGGGGTGGCTTCCTGTCCTCCCCTTACTCCCAGCTGGTGTTCGCGATGGCGGGGCCTGAGACATCCACCAACGTCATCTTTCTCGCGACTGTCGCTTTCGGGCTTGTACTTACGGCGGTGGCAGTTGGCGTCGGGTTCTATCTGAGAAAGAGGAGCGCGCTCGCAAATAACACGGAGTACTCGCAGGAAGGCGGGGTGGCCTTATGGTCGTGCTCGTGGCGAGTCGGACGTGATCGA
>CAYRYP010000093.1:0-3407 GCA_964428485.1 uncultured Coriobacteriaceae bacterium | reverse complement strand
CCGCCTCGATGGAGGGCTTGCCCTTCTCATGCGGGATGTACTTGTAATCCACGGCGGCCGGCCGTCCGCCCTTCCTTATGACTCGGCAGATGCCTATCACCAGCTGCCCTTGCGAGAGCGCCAACTCGCGGCGGATAGTGTCGTCGGGCTTCATCGCATGGATGTAGTGGAAGGACACCTCTTGTCCTTCCTCAGTGTCACTGAAGCTCAACTTGAAATCTTCATGAGCCGGGGAGCAGACGAAGTAGCCCTTGCCCTGCCGTGGCTTGATGAGTCCCTCCTCCTCCAGGATGGAGAGACTTTTCCTGATGGTGACCCTGCTGGTGGAATACCTCTTTGCAAGCTTGTTCTCCGAGTCCAGCATGTCGCCGGGATTGAGCTCGCCGGACTTGATCGTCCGCTCGATGTCCTCGGCGATCATCTGGTAGTAAGAGATCTCGGGAAACCCACTCATCGCCCACCGCCGCGCGTAAACTCCAGGCAGATCTCCGCCGTGTCGATCGGGCCCTTCGCGTAAGCGTCGGCACCAATGAGCTTGCATACCATCTCGTTGGTACACGAGCCGCCTATGACAACCGGGATCTGCTCGTGGAGACCCCTATCGTCCATAAGCTCGATGATCCGCCTCATCTCGTCGGTCGAGTCCCCCATGACTCCGGAGAGCGCAACCACATCGGGTCGGTACCTCTCCACCTCCTCGATGAAGGACTCCGCCGGCACGTCCACACCGAGGTCTATCACCTCAAAGCGATGACTGCGCAGCACCTGCACCACGATGTCCTTGCCGATATCGTGAATGTCACGGTTGACGACTCCGATTAGCACCCTCCCGGACGATTTCTCCATGTTGCACAGCGAGACGGAGTCATCGTGGAGGATCTTGAGCGCCTCGACGAACAGCATCCCGGCGACTATCAGATCCCCGAGGAAATACTCGCCGCTCTCCATCCTGCGCTCCGCGCGGATCATGCCCTCCTGCAGCATCTCGTCGATCGTCACGATCTCAATGCCCTCGCCGACGAGCTCTCTGGTTGCCGAGAGAACGCCATCCTCGTCAAGCGCGTCAAACGCGTCTGCAAGTCGCTGTTCGGACTCAGTCATCAAGATCCGTCCTCTCGGGAATTCGGTCAACTCGAAAAAATATCATACCGCAGCAGCGGGGTAGATGGCTGAAGTTGCGACTTCAGCCATCGTGCCCGCTTTGCTATACCTTGCTATAGCGCCTGGTTTTTAATGGAATCACTTAGAGGTAAAGCCTTTCTTCGCCGCTTTTGTGAACCCGCGACAGAACCGATCATTTCCCAGCAGCATGTCCGCAGCCTTGAGGCTACCAATAAATGAAGTATCGGCCGGATTGCACACCGCGCTGTCCATCCCGGCTTCCATGGCGAGCACGAGGAAGGTCCTGTTCACCAGGGCTCGCTCTGGGAGGCCAAACGATATGTTAGAGAGCCCGCCGGTAATATGGGCCTCCGGATAGGTCTCACGTATCGCCTTCATGCACTCTAGCACCTCGGCCGCAGCGCGCTGATCCGTTGATACAGACATGATCAGCGGGTCTATGAACAGCTTGTCATCACCTATACCAGCTGAACGCGTGGCTTTAACAATCCTGGCGATATTGTCGAGCCTCTCCTTGCTATCCTTGGGCATCGCGGCCTTGGACTCGTCTAGCGCAAGAGCGATCACAGGGTAATCTCCCTTGCTGATGATCGGAATGAAGGCCTCCAATCTAGCCGGATCGGCGTTTATCGAGTTCACCATCGGAGTTTGGCGGGCGTGTCCGACCGCCGCATCGAGGGTTTTGCCCGACGAGCTGTCTATGCAAAGCGGCACGTCCACTACATCCTGGACGACCTCCATCAGCCAGAGCATGTCGTCGAGCTCCCTGTCGGGCTCAGTGCCTGCGTTCACGTCAAGGTAATCTGCCCCCGCTTCGGCCTGCTCCTTCGCTATCTGAGCTATAAGATCTGCATCGCGAGCGAGAATGGCTTCCTTAATCTGAGCACGGGTTCCGTTGATCTTTTCTCCAATTAGGATCATATTGAGATCCTCCTACTGCCATTCATTGGTGGTCTTGATCATCGCGACAACGTTCTCGTACTTCGCACCCACCGGGCAGTCGCACCCAGGGCAGACGAACAGACCCTCAGGGCCAACCGCGTCTATGAGCCTCTTCACGTAGTCAGAAACCTCCTCCGGGGTGCCAGTCGTGAGCAAAGTTGGGGGAACGTCTCCCATAATCGCATACCCAGGGAGCTTCTTGCGAGTGGTCGGCAGGTCGGTCATCGAGTCGGTATTAAGAACGATCTTGCCCGCAGGTAGCTCACCAAAACGCTCTATATCCCTGTTCCAGTCTTGGTCCAAATGCATAATCGGAAGCTTGCCGTATTCAAGGAGCTGCTCGGCCGCCCTCTTCATATAAGGCCAGACTAGATCCTCCCAGATCTTTGGGCTAAGCATCGCAGACGCAGTGCGCCAACCACCGACCCAGTACCCTAGGATGGCTTTGTTGTCCTTGACCGCTTCAAGTTCCGCTGCCTTCGCTGCAAACGTCTCTTCAAAGATAAAATCGGAGACTTCCTTGATCTTGTCAGGGATCTTGTAGCAATCCATGAAGAAGTTGGTCATGGACCTCATGCCGCAAAGCTGCTCAAATGGAACCATCGTGGACGAGCCGCCGCTGCGCATCACAACAATGCCCATGTCGATCCACGATTGAGCCACTTCCTTGCCGTGCTCGATGTTGATCTTTGAATACTTTTGCAGATAGTCGGTATCAATGATCTTAGGCATAATTTCAGATTGAATGAAATTGTTGTAGCCCATTTCCATGATCTTGTCATAAGCATCTCGATCAATGAGCTTCTGCTCTTTGACCTGCCACACGGAGTTCTCGGGGATGTCAACTCCTGGGATCAGTACTTTGGAGCACCACACCATAGTGATGTTTACAACCATGTTCATTGCTCCGGCTATGGTGTTGACAGTTGGGAGCGGCCCTGCTTCTTCCTCTATGCGCTTGATCGTGCGCTGCACGGCTGCTACTCCTGCCAAAGGGTCAGCCACGAACTGTGCCACAGTCATCCCGTCCATGTTGGCTAGCGGTGCAGCGCCAGAAAAACAGCTGATGGGTTTTGTGTTTTTGCAGGCGATCCCGTCCATAGCGATCTGGTAATTGCGCTCATATCTTTCGTTGGTCTTTGCCATTATGCATACACCTTCTCACAAAATTCGACGGTCTCCTGCGCTGGCCCGCTGCAGGCATCGGCACCTGAGTACTCAACAACGTGTTCGTCGATGGGGCCTCCACCTATGACGATGCTCACCTGGTCGCGAAGTCCAGCCTCGCTTACAGCTTCCACGGTGGCGCGGATTGAGTCATAGCATGAGGCAAGCAGGCACGA
>CAYRYP010000092.1:0-3591 GCA_964428485.1 uncultured Coriobacteriaceae bacterium | reverse complement strand
GCGCGAGCAGGTGTGCACAATCGCCAAGCTCGTCGCAGACGCTGGAGCCACGATGCTGCGCGGCGGAGCGTTCAAGCCCCGCACCTCCCCCTACTCTTTCCAGGGTCTCGGAGCCACCGGGCTCGACTACCTTCGCGAGGCGCGCGAGCTCACCGGCCTACCCATCGTCACCGAGATCATGAACGCCGACGACCTGCCGCTCTTCGAGGACATCGACGTCCTGCAGGTGGGAGCACGCAACATGCAGAACTTCGACCTGCTCAAGGCCATCGGACACACCAACAAGCCCATCCTCCTGAAGCGCGGGATGATGGCCACCTACCAGGAACTCCTGATGAGCGCGGAGTACATCATGTCGGAGGGCAATGAGAACGTCATCCTGTGCGAGCGCGGGATCCGCACCTTCGAGACCCAAACCCGAAACACCCTCGACGTGGCGGCCGTTCCCGTGCTGCGAAAGCTCAGTCACCTGCCGATCGTGCTCGATCCGAGCCACGCCGGCGGGAAGCGCGACCTTGTGGCGCCACTGTCGATGGCATCGGTTGCTGCGGGGGCAGACGGCCTGGAGATCGAGGTTCACAACGACCCGAAGCACGCACTCTCCGACGGCCCGCAGGCCCTACTGCCAGACGCCTTCGCCGAGCTGGTCGTGAAGCTCAACGCAATGCACGACCTCATGATTGAAAAGGATGACGAGTAGCAGGCCATCCGCACCTGCAGCTGGCTTGCCGAGCCCAACCGGCTAGGCACGGCACGAACACGCAAAACCGCACATGGTACCAGGACGGAAACGGAGGATTTAGATGTCCCTAGACGAGATGAGAAAGAAGATCGACGAGATAGATGAGCAGATCGTGAAGATGTTCATGCAGCGTATGGACGTCTCCGCAGAGATCGCCACCGCGAAAGCCGTCTCCGACGCCCCAGTGCTAGACAAGACACGCGAGCGCGAGCTCCTCGAAAGAGTGCGCGACCTCGCCGGCGATCGCGAGCGCTACGCCAACGCCCTCTACCAGACCTTGCTCTCGGTGTCTCGCGCCTACCAGAACGACATACTCAAGCGTCCCAGCGCCACCAAGGCAATCATCAGCAAGGCTCTCGAAAACCAGCCCGATGTGTTCCCCCAAACCGGCATCATCGCCTGCCAGGGCGTCGAGGGTGGCTACTCTCAGATGGCCGCCGACAGGATGTTCCCACGAGGTAAGCTCATGTACTTCAACAGCTTCGAAGCCGTCTTCGACGCGGTTGACAGTGGCCTTTGCGCCTTCGGGATCCTGCCGATAGAGAACAGCTCCAACGGCTCGGTTCGCGCGGTCTACGAGCTGATGCAGGAAAAGCGCGCCTACATCGTTCGCAGCGAAAGGCTCTTCGTGCACCACGAGCTACTCGCCAAGCCGGGCACGAAGCTCTCCGACATCAGGGAGATCGTCTCGCACGAGCAGGCACTCGGGCAGTGCAGCACCTTCATCGGCACTCTCGGATCCGATGTCGAAATCACGCACTGCCCCAACACCGCCGCGGCTGTGCGCGACATCGCCCACAGCGACAGGAGCGACGTGGCCGCCATCGCCTCGCACCAGTGCGGCGAGCTCTACGGTCTTGTCCCCGTTGCCACCGACATCCAGAACAGCGAGAACAACTACACGCGCTTCATCTGCATCACCAAGAACCCCACGATCTATCCCGGTGCCAACAGGATCAGCCTCATCCTCACCTGCAAACACCAGCCCGGATCGCTCTACGAGGTCCTTGGCAAGTTCTCAGCTCTCGGGATCAACCTGCTCAAGCTGGAATCGCTGCCGATAATCGGGCGCGACTTCGACTTCATGTTCTTCTTCGACCTCGAGGCCTCCGTCAAGGAGGACGGTGTGGTAGAGATGCTGGGCGACCTGGAGCAGAGCACCGACTCACTTGTGTTCCTCGGCAACTACGCGGAGATCTAGGCCCCTAGAGGACGCGAGAATCAGGGGTCCGCGATTGGTCGGCCCGGAATCGGTCGGTCGCCCACAAGGCGCTTCGCAATCAGACTGCGGGGCGCCTTTCCCGTGCCCGGGGTTTCCTGCATTCGAGGCAAAGATACCGGGAGAGCTTTCTCACGAATCATTCATGGAGCAGGAATATCTCCGCTCTCGCCCGAAGCGCGGGCCGACTGGGTTGGTACCAGGGTTAAAGTGGAACCAACCATGGGAAAGGGAAACTTCGACATATCTCAACCGTTTGGCAAGATGGTGACCAAGCTAGTGCCGAAGCATCCGGTGGCCGCGCGCAAGGTGCTCGAGCTGGGCTGGCGGGCGCTGGGCGTGAAGATGCGCCATTTTCCAGACAAGCGCCTCACCCCCGCGGACGGGTACCTCGCATCCATGATGATGGACGCCATGACGGCCCCGCTACGCGACCCCTCCAACTCGGCTATCGTAAGCATCTTCATGGCCTGTGAGCTGCTACATGAGGCGGGACTCCACCCCTACAACGCCGAGGCTTACTCGTCCTACATCTCGGCCTCCTACGCCGAAGCCGCCATGCTCGACGCGATCGACACCGCGGGTGCCCCACCCACCCTCTGCAGCTACCACCGCATATTCATGGGTGGGGCCGAGTCGGGTCTGATGCCCCGGCCACGCTGCGTGATCCATACGAACCTCGTCTGCGACGCTAACCTCGTGAGCTTCCGCCACATGGCGCGCGTCTTTGACGTGCCACTCTTCTACGTCGACGTCCCGGCCGCCATCAACGACGCATCGGTAGCCTACGTTGCCGACCAGCTGCGCAATCTCAAGGTGTTCCTTGAGGAGATCACCGGCAGACGGATCGGCGACATGGCCCTATCGGAGCGCGTGGCGAGCAGCAAGCGCGCGCTTGAGAACTACCGCCTCTTCCAGAGGTCGCGGGCGGATCTGCATGTCCCAACCGATCTTGTGAGCCCGCTGTACTGCTGTATGGCCAATAACCTCCTGCTGGGCACCCCGGAGGAGGAGCGCTACACCAAGATGCTAGTGGACGGCCTGCCGAACCTCGAGCCCAGGCGCGGGCTGCACATCTACTGGATGCACACGCTTCCCTACTGGTCGCAGCCGGTGAAGGACATGCTGATGTTCTCCGACCGCGCGCAGATCGTAGGAGACGAGATCGGCGACATCTGCACCACCGACTTCGACCCCGAAAGACCCTACGAAGCCATGGCAGTGCGCATGGTGACCAATAAGCTCAACGGCAGCGCCGAGAGGCGCATCGAGGCCGGTATCGAACATGCGAGGGAGACCGGCGCAGACGGCGCGATCTGGTTCAACCAATGGGGCTGCAAGCACACGATAGGCGTCTCGCAGCTCGCGAAGCGCAGGTTCGAGGAAGCAGGCATCCCGCTGCTCGTGCTCGACGGTGACGGCTGCGACAAGAGCCATGGCGGCGAGGGTCAGACTGCGACCAGGCTCGGCGCCTTCATCGAGATGCTGGAGGACAGGCGTGGCTAGCTTTGAGAACGGCGGAAACGTAATCGGCTACGTGTGCAAGTACACCCCGGTGGAGCTGCTGGAGGCCATGGGCGCCAGATGCGTCGCTATCGAGCACGTGCCCGACGGGGTCTCGGAGGCCGAA
>CAYRYP010000091.1:0-3610 GCA_964428485.1 uncultured Coriobacteriaceae bacterium | reverse complement strand
CATAAGCTCCTACACACCAAAGCAAAGTTATGCAAAGGCTTGATAGCTTTTTAAGGGAATACCCCCCCCCGTCAAGTCGAGAGCAAAATTAATATTCCAAGCTGAGAATAAAATGCTTTTCAGTGCCCGTGTGCTAGGAACTTTCACCCATTAAAGGAAACGCATACATGCTCGGCAGAAAGGGTGACGGGGAGCGGCACCTGTCGCGCCACTCCCCGCCTCAAAAGCCCTGTTGGCAAGGCTGTCTAGTCGATGTCGATATCGACGTCGTCCTGGTCTGCCTCCATGGAGCCTCCGAGGATATCCTCGTCGATTCCGGCGAGATCGTCCTCGCTGATGGCGTACTCGGACAGACCGACGTTTCGGAAGAGCTCGTCGAGCTCGTTGGTGTCCTTGATATGACTGATCGGAGGCATCGGAGTCCCGATCATATCGTTAGGATCTGCGCTGTAGCTGCGCGGCATATCGGAGTCGAGCAGAAGCGACGAGTCGTCCGGCGAGAACACCATCTCGAGCAGCTGGGAGACCTCGGAGTCGTTCGAGCTGGTGTCGTTGTCGAGTATGTAGAGTAGGTCGCGTGCCGCGAGGCCCTCCCGAAGCTCCTCGATCGCCTTCGAGCCGATTCCCTCGATCCTGCTGAGATCGTCGGTGGTCTGACCGACAAGGTCGTTGACCGTCTCGATGCCAGCCTCCGAGAACTTGTTTGCCCACCTCTGGGAGATCCCCAGGTCATCGAAGAGGTAAAGACCGCCGATCTCGGGCGGGAGCAGCTTGCCTGCGCCGGGACCTCCCATGTATCCGGGATACCCCCCTGACATCCCAAGGTAGTCCTCCGCATCCATCGACCACTCCTGGGGCTTCGGCAGAAGCGTCTCGAGCTCGTGGAGCTCGGCGGGAGCGTAGTCCGGCAGAGTCTCCGACTCCACCAGAGACTCGTCGACAACCTCTCCCTTGTAGGTGAGCTGGATGCTGCGGTACTTCTTGAGTCCGGTTCCAGCCGGGATCGACTTTCCTATGATGACGTTTTCCTTCAGGCCGTGCAGGTTGTCGACCTTGCCCTCGATGGCGGCATCGGTGAGCACCTTGGTGGTCTCCTGGAACGACGCCGCAGAGAGGAAGGAGTCGGTGGCCAGCGAGGCCTTGGTGATGCCCAGCAGGATCGGCTGACCGACCGGTGGGGTACCACCGGCGAGGATGATCCTCTCGGTCTCCTTGCGGAATGCGTTTGCATCGACCTGCGTCCCGGGCAGGAATTCGGAGTCACCCGGCTCGAGGACGGAAACCTTGCGCAGCATTTGCCTGGCGATGGCCCCGATGTGCTTGACGTTGATGTCGACGCCCTGCGGGACGGAAACCTCCTGCACCTGGGAGACAATGTAGCGCAGCGTGGTATTGGGGTCGGTGAGCCTGAGCAGATCGTGGGGGTTCACGGAACCCTTCGTGAGCTGCTGAGCCACATCCACATGGCAACCGTCGACGATGCCTGGCATGAGCTGCGCGCGCGCCGGCACGGAGTACTCGGTGGTGTTGCCGGACTCATCGGTGATGGTGAGCGTGCGAGTGGTCTTGTCCTCTGCTATCGACAGCGTTCCGGCGATGTCCGCGAGAACCGCTTGGCCCTTTGGCCTGCGAGCCTCGAAGAGCTCGGTGACACGGGGAAGGCCGTGGGTGATGTCGTCTCCCGCGACGCCTCCGGTGTGGAACGTCCTCATCGTAAGCTGCGTTCCGGGCTCGCCGATGGACTGCGCGGCGATGATACCGACGGCGGTGCCGATGTTGACGGGCCTACGAGTAGACAGATCCCAGCCGTAGCACTTCTGGCAGATGCCATGATCGGACTTGCAGGTCATAATGGTGCGAATCTCGACCTTGTCCACGCCAGCTGCAATGAAGTTCTCCAGCGCCTCGACGGATGGAATGAACTCATCGCGATCAAGCAGGATCTCACCCGTGTTAGGATCGACCACCGGGACCTGCAAGCAGCGGCCCACCAGGTTGTCGTCGATGTCACCCCTGGAATCGAGGATGGGATAAGCAATCCCCTCGTCGTTGCCGCAGTCTTCCTCGCGCACGATAACGTCCTGCGCGACATCGACAAGGCGCCTGGTGAGGTATCCGGAGTCGGCGGTCCTCAGCGCCGTGTCGGCGAGTCCCTTGCGGGCGCCGTGCGTGGAGATGAAGTACTCGAGAACAGAGAGGCCCTCACGGAAGTTCGCCTTGATCGGACGGTCGATGATCTCGCCCTTCGGGTCGGACATGAGGCCTCGCATACCGGCGAGCTGCCTGATCTGCTTCATGTTTCCTCGGGCTCCCGAGAAAGCCATCATGTAGATCGGGTTGAACTTGTCGAAGTTGTCGATCATCGCCGACCCGACTTCCTCGTTGGCGAGGTTCCAGATGTCGACGGTCTGCTTATGCCTGTCCTCCTCGCTGATGAAGCCCATCGCGTAGCCCTCATCGATCATCGCGACCTTCTTGTCAGCCTCGGCGAGGATTTCTGCCTTGTTCGGCGGGATCGTGGCGTCGTAGACCGACACGGTGATACCGGCCTTCGTGGCGTAGTGGAATCCCATCGACTTCAGACCGTCGAGGATCGGCGGCATCTCGGAGAGCTCGTAGCGCGTGGCGCACTGCTCGACCAGATCCCCGATCTCCTCCTTGTTCATCTCGTGGTTGATGAACGGGAAGTCGTCGGGAAGGACCGAGTTGAAGATGATCCTTCCGATGGTGGTCTGCAGTCGCTCGCCAGCCTTGCGCTCGGCAAAGCAGTGCTTGCCCTTCTTCTTGCCGGTGTAGTCGTCGTCTGAGGTGAACTGCTCGATGGTGTCGCGCTCCAGGCGCACGTAGATCTTCGCCTGCAGGTCGACATCGGCATTGGAGTCGTAGGCGTTCATCGCGTCCTTAAAGTCGATGAAGGCCCTCCCTTCACCCGGGAACCCATCGCGAGCTGCGGTGAGGTAGTACAGACCGATGATCATATCCTGCGTCGGCACGGTGAGCGCGCGGCCGTGTGCCGGAGACTTGATGTTGTTAGACGAGAGCATGAGCACCCTGGCCTCGGCCTGAGCCTCGACGGACAGCGGCACATGCACGGCCATCTGGTCGCCGTCGAAGTCCGCATTGAAGGCGGTGCACATCAGCGGGTGCAGACGGATCGCCTTACCCTCTACCAAGATCGGCTCGAAGGCCTGGATTCCCAGCCTGTGCAGGGTAGGTGCACGGTTGAGCAGCACCGGGCGCTCGGTGATCACGTCTTCCAGCACGTCCCAGACCACGTTGTTACCGCGGTCGACCGCCTTCTTGGCGGCCTTGACGTTGGGATAGTGCTCGAGCTCGACGAGTCTCTCGATTACGAAGGGCTTGAACAGCTCGAGCGCCATAGCCTTGGGCAGTCCGCACTGGTGAAGCTTGAGCGTCGGTCCGACCACGATGACCGAACGACCGGAATAGTCGACGCGCTTTCCGAGTAGGTTCTGACGGAAGCGCCCCTGCTTGCCCTTCAGCATATCGGAGAGGGACTTGAGCGGGCGGTTGCCGGGACCGGTAACGGGGCGCCCGCGGCGGCCGTTGTCGATCAGGGCGTCCACCGCCTCCTGGAGCATGCGCTTCT
>CAYRYP010000090.1:0-3630 GCA_964428485.1 uncultured Coriobacteriaceae bacterium | reverse complement strand
GCAGAATAGACGACACAAGTTCAGAGCAGACTACACAAGCATCTCTCCAAGGCGTTCTTTCATAACTGTTTCGGGATAACCCTGGCCGCCGACCTCTACGATGGCGGCGGCAAGGACGCCATTCCGTTCGACGATATCCAGGGGTTCTTCGAGCAGTACCTTTCCGCAGACGCCCAGTAGGCTCGTCTACTTGAGAAACAGGCCCCTCCATGAGGTAGAATCCAGGGGGATCGATCACCTTGGTATCTGCCGATTGGAGGGGCTCGTGGGTTGCTATGAGGAAGAGATGAAGCTCGTCGAGGCGGGTCTCGCCGAGCGCGGAAAGGCTTGCAGGGACTACTACGCTCGCAGGGACTCACTTCTGCCCGATGGGTTCGAGGCGCATAGGCCTGATTACACAGACACCCTCTTTGCACCTCAAAACGACGACATCTACCACGAGTTCTGCGACTTCCTCGACCAGCCGAAGCCCAGGAGCTTCGAGGCCATCGAGAACCCGGTAGTCGTCGAGGGCTACACCGCCGCAGATGTCTACCATCAGATGATCGGCAACAACTGGCGTGAGGCAAAAGGCGGGTTGGACCCTTCTGCGGTCTACGAGATGCTCGTGATGCTTCGCGACGAGCCCGAGATCGCCAAGAGGATCATCGACTTCAAGCCCAAGTGCATCAACTGCGGGGATTAGCCCCGGCCCCATCACCCATCTGTTCGGGGTAGCCGTGGGGTCTGCGGCCCGGGCTGTTCGTCGCTGGGCGGGAGCGCCTCCTCTACCCATGAGCGTATGCGTGTGCAGGCACCTTCAAGATCGAGAACCCCGTAGGCGAACCCTTTTCGCAGCAGCTCCTCCGGAAGTAGCGAGTCGTACTTCTCGAAGAGCTGGACCTCATCTGGGTTCAGGAGCTCCATCGGGTCGGGTGGATTGTCCGCAACAGATGCGAGGGCGTCCATGAGCTCCAACGGCGTAGCCGCCATGCGGAACTGGATGAAGTAGGGCTTCGACGAATCGACCCCCTTGATGCCGAGTGAGGGAGCCAGGATTCTCTTGAAGATGCGTTCGAACGCCATGAAGGCATATGTGCCGACCCACGGGAAGAGTACCCAGGTGTCTCCGCCTAGGTTGACTAGGGGCATCTCGTCCATCTTGGCGCTACGCGCCGTGTGCCTCGCCTCTGCCAGACGCTTCACGGCGTTGCCCATCAGGTAGGGGTAGACAGTGTCTTCTTGGAGCACGCCGAGCATCCTCTCCAGAACCCTGGTGTTGATGTCGCCGGGGCACTCCCCGAAATAGGCGGGGACCTTTCCCTTCACCTGGGTGGCGTACACGAGATGGCGCTTGTAATCCACCTCCTCTACGATCCACACGTACCCTGCTATGGCGATCTTTTCACCCGGTGGCGGCGGCAGGACGATCGTGCCGATCTCCTGTGACTCGCTTCTTACGGTGAACTCCTCGTTCTCCTCGAACACCGCGTAGAACCTGAAGGAGTTGACTATCCTCTCCCCGGTGATTCCAACGATGAGTCCGCCTGTCTCGGTTGCCTCCAGCAGGTCGGTCTTTAACATGTGGCGCAACAGCACACGGTAGTCGTCCTGGCTCACCCTGTGAAAGAACGTAAGCGAGAGTACTTTGGACGCAAGCTCGGCGGGGGAGAGCTCTCCTTCGGATGCCAATGTGGATAGCGTTTGGTGCAGCAGAAGGCTGTAGGGGAGGCGATCCAGCCTTGGGGGTTCTACCCAGCGCTCCTCCAGATAGAGCTGCACGAGCGCGATGCCCTGCAGGAGCTTCCAGGGGATGGTCTCGGGCAGCATTGCCCTGGCCTCGGGCGCCTCCTCTCGCATTACGAACCACATCTCGGGCGGCTGGTCGCGGCGTCCTGTGCGCCCCATGCGCTGCAGGAAGGAAGAGACTGTGAAGGGCGCGTCGATCTGGAAGGCCCTCTCGAGCCTGCCGATGTCGATGCCTAGCTCGAGCGTGGCCGTGGTAACCGTTGTGAGGAATTGCTCCTCGTCCCTCATGATCTCCTCGGCGCTCTCGCGAAGCGATGCGGAGAGGTTACCGTGGTGTATGAGGAAGCGATC
The DNA here is from genome assembly GCA_964428485.1 of uncultured Coriobacteriaceae bacterium. Lineage (GTDB taxonomy): Bacteria > Actinomycetota > Coriobacteriia > Coriobacteriales > CADBOM01 > CAZPAN01. The sequence goes on along the minus strand of CAYRYP010000090.1, from coordinate 1,551 downwards.
GGGCTCGCGGTTGGCCTCGCAGTACCGCCGAAGCGTCGTGCAAACGAGCTCCGCCTCCTCGCGGGAGTTTGCGAATACCAGGCACTTCTTCCCGTGTGTGTGCTCGAAGATGTAGCCGATGCCAGGGTCCGCACGGTGAGGCGCCGTGTCGGTGGGATCCTCCACGGGCTCGAGTTCAGCCAGCCTGGAGCCGCCCGACTCCCCGGTGGTCTCTATGACGGCAGAGAGCTCCGTCTCGTTGCGGGAAGCGTTCCTGTCATCGTCCTCTTCCCACCTCTTCTTCTGTACGCTCAGCTGGGGACCGTCGACGAAGAAGTGCTCCATAGATATCCGCCAGGTGCGTCCAGCCTCCCTGACCTTGGGGATCACGGTGCCCCTGCCTGTGCCAGCGGCGAGGAAGGCCCCGGTGGCCTCCGGGTCGCCTATGGTGGCGGAGAGGCCGATCCGCCTGGGGTTTACGCCCGCCATGCGCGAGAGCCGCTCTATAAGACAGAGTGTCTGTCCTCCGCGGTCGCCTTTTAGAAGCGAGTGCACCTCATCTATTACGACGTATCTTAGGTCGCCGAAGAGCTTCGATATTGCCGCATGCCTGTGGAGTAGCAGGGCCTCTAGCGACTCCGGGGTGATCTGCAATATCCCCGAAGGGTTCTTGAGCAACCTTGACTTGTGCGACTGCGCAACATCGCCGTGCCAATGCCACACCGGGATGCCGGCCTCGTCGCAGAGCTGGTTCAGCCGTAGGAACTGGTCGTTTATCAGGGCTTTTAGCGGTCCGATGTAGAGCGCTCCCACCGACTTCGGTGGGTCCTCCCAGAACTGCGTCAGTATCGGGAAGAACGCTGCTTCGGTTTTGCCAGAGGCGGTGGATGCGGTGAGCAGCACGTTCTCTTCGGTGTCAAGGATCGCTTCGCCTGCGGCCACCTGGATCGCCCGTAGCGACTCCCAACCGTGGTCGTAGATGAAGTCCTGCACGAAAGGCGCGTATCTGTCGAATATCCCCATCGGAGAGCTCCTGGTTTAGTTGCGCTGGCACTATATCGTGAACTCGGCGAACTGATCAGGCCCGTCGGACTTGTCGCTCGAGCCGCCCTGTAAGCCCACACCCGATATCACCTGCGATGTGCTCATTCCCGGGTTCTGGAAGAGTATGTCGAGCATCTCGATAAAGTCGCGTATCACCTCGCGCGGCGTGAGGTGTGTCTCGGCGCCGACCCTGCCAAACTCGACCTGTAGGAAGGAGATGAGGTCGGAGTCGGAGATTGTGCGCTCGTAGCCGAAGAGTCCGGCGTGGATATCGGCCAGCTTTTCGGCCAGTACCAGCAACTCCTCATAGGTGAGGGGCTGCAGGTGGATCACCGGTGCGAGCATATCGACCAGGTCGTCCGTGGCGAATCTCCCCTGGGTGAGTCTGGACCTGAGTGCCTCGTAGCTGTAGAGGCCGCGCCTGCGATCCTCGATCGCCTGCGGGGTTCCTCCCATGATGACTCCCAGGTAGCGCGCCTTGCCCTGCAGGGTGTCGTTGTACATCGTGAGGATCTTCTCGTAGTTGTA
>CAYRYP010000089.1:0-3692 GCA_964428485.1 uncultured Coriobacteriaceae bacterium | reverse complement strand
TGGCCATCGTCGACTTCGAGCACAGCGCAGGACCGCAGGAGTTCGCCGAGTTCCAGAGAAGGTTCGAGGCGGCGGGGATGCGCTGCATTGTCGCCTGGATGGCTGACCTTGAGTACCGTGAGGCCAAGGACGACGGAAGCCCCGCGGGCCTGTACACCCACGATGGCAGACATATCGACGTCGTCTACCGCAGAGCCGTGACGGCCGAGGTCATGGATGCTCTCGAGGGCAGGGCACCCAAGGTCGAGCAAGCGGGTGCTAGAGCTATGGTTAGAGCGTTCGAGAACCACGAGGTGTGTCTCATTGGCGCGTTCCGTACGCAGATAGCGCATTGCAAGCAGGTGTTCCGCGCGCTGTGGCACCCGATGACCCTCGAGATGCTCGAGCCCGATGAACGCGAGTTCGTAAAGAGGCACGTCCCCAAAACCACCTTCCTCGTGCCCGAGGAGGTCGACATAGACGAGATCATCGACAACAGAAACGCCTGGATTATCAAGCCCTCCGACCGCTATGGCTCCGACAGCGTCTACGCCGGTCGTGACCACACGAGAGCGAGATGGGAGGAGCTGGTGCGCGGCTGCATTGGCACCGACCATATCGCGCAGGAGTACGTGGACCAGTACCCCACTCCCAACTGCATGCCGTATCCGGAGGGAGAACCACTCGAGGGCTGGAACAACCTGATAGGTTATTACAATTACGCAGGCAAGCTCGGCGGGCTCTTCAACCGCGCGGGCCGCTCCGGAATCATAGTTGGCTATGCGGGCGGCATCACCGTCCCGGCCTTCTTCGTAGACTTCGACCCGAAAGAGGCCGGAATCGGAGATCTGAGAGCCAGGGGTGTTGAGTAACGCTGGCTGCAGGTGGCCGAAGGAGGGCCAACGGGCTTTGGGTACAGACGACGCGGGCTTTTGCCCAAAGGGAGAATGTGAAATGACGCAGTCGCAAGACAACGATCTGATCTGGGACGATCTTGGATACGACCCTGCAGCGTTCGGGGGCAAGGTCAGGGTCAGGTTCGCCCCCTCACCCACCGGCCAGCTTCACATCGGAGGGGTGCGCACAGCCATCTACAACTGGGCTTTCGCGCGCGGATGCGGCGGCTCGTTTATCCTGCGAATCGACGACACCGACCCCACCCGCTCCACCATCGAGAACACCAACGCGATCCTGGAGGCCATGCGCTGGCTCGGGATCGACTGGGACGAGGGCCCTGGGGCCACAGGAGAGTTCGGTCCCTACTTCCAGACCGAGAGATTCGCCATCTACCGTGCTGCACTCGAGAAGATGAGGGCTGACGGCACCGTGTACCCATGTTTCTGCTCCGCAGAGGAGCTCGCCGCCAAGCGCGAAGCTAACCAGAAGAGCGAGGGCTATACCGGTTACGACAGGACGTGCCGCGACATCGACCCCGAGGAGGCCGCAAGGCGCATCGCCGCGGGAGAGCCACACGTCTGGAGGATCAAGGTCCCTCTGGATCGTGGCGACATAGTTTTCCACGACGAGGTGTACGGACAGTGCAGCTTCTCCGCCGACGTCATCGACGACTTCGTGCTGATGCGCTCCGACGGCACCCCCACCTACAACTTCACCACCGCGGTCGACGACGCCCTGATGGGAATCACTCACATAATTCGCGGCGACGACCACCTCTCCAACACCCCCAGGCAAATCATGGTCTACGAGGCGTTGGGAATGCCCGTGCCCGAGTTCGCGCACCTCTCGATGATCCTCGGATCCGACGGTAAACGGCTCTCCAAGCGCCACGGGGCCACCAGCATCCAGGCGTTCCGCGACGCAGGCTACACCCCAGAGGCGATGCTGAACTACCTAGCTCTTCTGGGATGGTCGCTCGACGGCGAGACCACGATCTTTTCGAAGGAAACCCTCTTTGAGAACTTCTCGCTCGACAGAATAAACCGCAGCTCGGCCGTGTTCGACGAGACGAAGCTGCAGTGGGTCAACAGTGTCTACATCAAGGAGATGGGCGCCGCCGAGTTCATCGACCGCGCCGAGCCGTTCCTGGTTGGATCGGGGCTCACCACCCACGAGGACATCGAGACCAGGCGGGAGTGGTACGAGGCCATCTACCCGCTTGTCTCCGAAAGGGTCAAGGTGCTCACCGAGCTACCGGACATGGTGAGCTTTCTCTTCTGGGGGCCGGACGTGACCTTCGACGAGAAGTCCGTCAGTAAGGTGCTCGCAAAGGAGGGCGCGGCCCAAATGGTGGATGCTGTCGCCGAGGCGCTCGGGGACGAGTCGCTGGCCTGGGACGAGGAGTCCATCGAGGCGGCACTTCGCGCGATTCCGGAGAGGCTGGAGATCAAACCCAAGAAGGTGTTCCAAGTTGCGCGCGTGGCCGTGACCGGCACACAGGTCTCTCCCCCGCTCTTCGGCTCGATAGCGCTGCTCAACCGAGAGGACTGCCTCTCGAGACTCGAGAAGGCAAGAGAGCTCGCACTTTCTTGACGCTAAAGGGCTAGATCAAGGGGATCGCCGCGAGCACGGCGGACCTAGCAAGAGAGATTCCCGACCAGGTAATGCTACGCGATGCGGACTTCTCCTCCTTTTTGGACGACTCCCCAAGGATCTCCGGAAAGTGCCCTTCCACGCTCTTGAGAAATTGTCCGGTCTCTGTAGGGGACTTCACGTTGTCCCACCCAACCGCACGCAGCATCTCCGGGGTTACCTTTGAAACCTTCGTTGAGAGATCGGCGGCCCCATCGGATGCGGGAGCGTCAGCGGAGACGACTCGGATGTGCTTTCCTGCAGCGGCTGTTTCCGGAGTTTCAGCAGAGGCCCCGTTGGCACGGCTTGCCACCACCGCACTGCTCGCGTGCTTTGGGATATAGTCCGTCGATGCGATGGGTGTCGTACCGCGATCAGAAGTGTCGCTCTGCTGTGAGGAGGAGACCAGCGGGATCTGCTCTACGTGAGCCTGTCTGATGCTCTTTGCCGGCCCGGAGATCATGGTGTCGCGCGGGGAGGGGCCAACCTCGCGCATGATCGACGACTGCTTGCAATGCTTTCCAAGCGGCACTGCGGGTTCTTCCTCGGAGGCAAGAGCCATCGCCTCCGCCTGCGCCTGAGCGCGGCTGACGGCGCCGGCACCTTTTATTATCGTGAAATCGGTGCGCACCTTGTAGTCGTAGAACTCGGCCTCGAGCTCCTTGTAGCGCTTAGACTTGACCCCCCAGCCGATGCAGGCGGCAACGGCGACGGCCGAGGTGGCTATGACGGTGGCGGGCGCTGCGATGTTGGAAGATACGGCAACGGCCGTCTCGCCGGCGGCCATAGCCGACGGTACGGTAACTAAGGATGTTGCTGCGAACGTGCAGAGCGCCGTGGTTTGTTTGATGTGCTTCATTTGGCGTCCTTAATGTGCCCCGAGCGGGTTCCTCGGGACGAATATTCACTTGAAATTGATTTTACCCCTTGACTTTTTCGATAACAATAGTAAAGAGCGCAACATTTCCATGGACGCAACTTTCACCGACCGTGCCCCACGCCCCACTTCAATATGATGCATAGATCGACCATGAATCCATAACGCCACTGTCTGAATCGTAGGGTATACTTTTTAGTATGACGGAAGTGAGGCAACGTGGAGCTGCTAATACATAGAAATGCCCTCAAGAATCTAAGCAAAGACGAGGTGCTTGAAGCATGGGTGTCTGTAACCAAGAGCATCC
>CAYRYP010000088.1:0-3697 GCA_964428485.1 uncultured Coriobacteriaceae bacterium | reverse complement strand
GTCATGTCCGACAGATCCAGGTTGGAAGAGTCGTAGATGAAGCCGATCTCTGCCTCGTAGGGGTCGGACAGAGGGATCATTCGGAAGTGGCTATCCTTCGCCGCATTGACGAAGGGTGGCACGAACATGATGCTCTCGTTGTCCTGGATGAGTTCGAGGCGGGTCGCCATGTTTGATATCGCGGTGGTCACGTTGTCCGCCCCGAGATAGGCGGAGAGTGGGCGGAGTAGCTCGACTCCCGACGACACCACGGGATAGCGGATCACCTCCGCCTTGCTCACCTCGCTGTGATTGGCCAGTGGGTGCGAGGTAGTCACCAGCACGTGGTCGTAGTAGCGCATGAGAGGGACGTACGAGAACCCCTTGGATTCCAGTTTCGAGAGTGTCCTGTCGTTCTGCGCCTTGAGTGGGCTGAACATTAGCGAGAGGCCGCAGAGTACCTTTCCCTCGCACACGTCCTCGGGCTGCTTGACCATCATCTCGATCATACGGTCGGTGTTGAACTGCATGCATGTGGCTGGCCTGTCCACTCTAAGAAGGCTTCTGCGCAGCGGCGCGAACATCCCGCATAGGAACACGAACGAGCTGAACAGCACCAGCAAAGGAGGCTCGATGCTGCTTCCGGCCAGGCTCCGCGCGCGCAGGTTTAGCTTGCGGTTGATCTCTATCGACTCGTGGATGTAGGGGAGAAGCTGCTCTCCCTTCGGGGTCGGATGCACGCTGTTCGCACCACGCTTGAACAACTTGACGTTTAGCTCGCTCTCGAGGGAACGGATGGCCTTGCTCATGCCCTGGGGCGAGATGTTGTGCAGCTCGGCGGATGCCTTTATCGATCCCAAACGCACCGCGTCTGCATAGTATTCGAGCCATTCCGTGCGCATATCATGTCCCTCGGTTCTCGAGATCAGGGTCGCTTCCTTGCCCACATCGCATTGAGGATCTTGGCCACAATTCTAGCAACCTGAAGCGGTTGGGAGACTCCAGAACAACGTTTGGTTTATCTAAGCGTTCCTAATGGCTCGTTTTCACGCACCTTAGTGACAAATAAAGTAGAAATTATGTCGAGGGAAAGGGAGACATTATGGAGAAAACACCTTATATCGTGGAAAGCGATGGTGTGATGAAGGTCCGCACCTGTGCATGGTCGCCTCCGGGAGATCACCCCGTGGGATGCGGAATGATTCTCACCGTCAAGGACAACAAGCTCGTAAAGGTCGAGGGAGACCCCGACAATCCCGTCACCCAGGGAAGGCTCTGCCCCAGATGCATCGCCTTAGACGAGGTTCTTTACCATCCCGATCGCCTTCTGTCACCGATGGTTCGCGACAAGGAGGACCGCGGCAAGGATAAGTGGCGCAAGATCACTTGGGATGAGGCCTATGACCTGATCGAGGCTAGGGTCCGCGAGTTCTGGGACAAGTACGGCTCCGAGTGCATCTTCACCATCACCGGAACCGGCCGTGAGTCCACGCTCTACGCACCCGTCTACGGCCCCGGTGTTCTCAACACCCCCAACGGCTCCTCTACCCAGCCGTTCTCCGGCCAGGCCTGCTACGGCCCGCGTGCCACCATCACCAACTTCCTGCTCGGCGCTGGAATCCCCGAGATCGACTGGGCCCAGTACTACGAGGACCGCTATGATCACCCCGGATACGAGGTTCCCAAGTACATCGTCGTCTGGGGCAAGGATCCGTTGTACTCCAACCCCGATGGCTTCTTCGGACACAGCATCATCGACCTGATGAAGCGCGGCTCCAAGATCATCACCATCGATCCGCGTCTGACCTGGCTCGGCGCCCATGCCGAGTACCATCTGCAGCTGCGCCCCGGAACCGACGCTGCTGTTGGAATGGGTCTGTGCAACGTGATCATCCAGGAGGACCTGTACGACCACGACTTCATCGACAAGTGGTGCTACGGCTTCGAGCAGTTCGCCGAGGCCTGCAGCGAGTGGACCCCCGAGCGCGTTGAGGAGGTCTCCTGGGTTCCCGCCGAGACCCTTGTGGCCGCTGCCCGCGCGTTCGCGACCAACTCGCCCTCCACTGCTACCTGGGGTGTCGCGCTTGACCAGTCCAAGCAGTCTACTCAGGCCGGTCAGTGCTTCCTGGGTCTCGTCGCCCTTTGCGGCTATATCGACATTCCGGGCGGAATCGCCGTCATGAACACCGACAGCTTCATTGGCAAGTGGCGCTACGACATGCTCAACACCATCACTCCCGAGCTCGCCGAGAAGCGAGTCGTCGATCCCGACGGCAAGTACGCCCTGTTCAACATGGGTTCAGTGCTTGGAGGTGTCCAGGGTGACACGCTGCTCGACTGGCTCGAAGGCAAGTTCGTGGACAGGAAGAGGTACTACGACCTGCGCATGTGCTGGATCATCGGCAGCAACGTGCTCGCCTGCGAGGGCGCTCAGCCCAAGCACTGGTACGAGGGCATGAAGGATCTCGACTTCATCGTCGCTCAGGACATCTTCATGACCCCCACCATCATGGCGCTCGCCGACGTTGTTCTCCCGCTCTCCACCTTTGCAGAGCATGTGGGGCTCGTCACCCCCAACTACGGGCGCAACCAGCACTTCATTGGCGCCATGAACGAGGCCATCCACAACGAGAACACCAAGAGCGACCTCGAGATCCTCATCGACATGGGCAAGAGACTGCGCCCCGAGCTCTGGAACGATATCAAGGATCCCGACGACTTTTTCGAAAAGCTACTCAGGCAGAACTACGACTACGGTCTGGAAGAGGTCAGGGCCTATCCCGCGAAGATGGCGGGCTACGAGTACCGCAAGTACGAGAAAGGCCTGCTCCGCGACGACGGAGGTCTGGGCTTCCAGACCATGACCGGCCGCATCGAGCTCTACTCGCTGATGCTCCAGTACTACGAGGAGAACCCGGTGCCGTTCTACGAGGAGCCCACCTACAGCCATATCTCAAAGCCCGAGATGGCCGATGAGTTCCCGCTGTACTACACCACCGGCGGCCGCAGGATCGCGATGTTCCACTCCGAGCATCGTCAGATCCCGAGCCTGCGTGCCATGAACCCCGACCCGACGGTGACCATTCACCCCGCTACCGCCAAGCGTTTCGGCATCAAGGAGGGCGACTGGGTCATGGTTCAGTCGCCGCTGGGACACTGCCGCCAGAAGGCCCACCTTACCAAGGAGGTCAACGAGAAGTTCATCCACCTGCAGCATGCGTGGTGGTTCCCCGAGCGCAAGGGAGAGGCTCCCGATTTCTACGGCGCTTTCGACAGTAACCCCAACAACCTCATGCCACTTGAGGACGTTGGCGTGACGGGGTACGGCGCGCCGTACAAAAACGGTATATGCAAGATTTATCCGTGCGATGCTCCGACTGAGGGTTAGGGGAGAAACGATGAAATACGGAATGCTTATCAACTACGAGTATTGCACTGGCTGCCAGTCGTGCGAGATCTCGTGTCGCAAGGAGAAGGACCTTACCCTAGACGAGTGGGGTATCAAGATCAATCAGCTCGGACCCGAGAAACTTGGCGACAAGTGGGAGTGGGACTATGTGCCCGTTCCCTCTAGTCTCTGCGATATGTGCGAGGCTCGCGTCGACGACGGCAAGAAGCCGCTCTGCGCTCTGCACTGCCTGGCGCACGTGATCGAGGTGATGCCCGTAGAGAAGCTCGGCGAGCGCATCTCCGAGCTCGAGGGCACCAAGACGGCGGT
>CAYRYP010000087.1:1206-3770 GCA_964428485.1 uncultured Coriobacteriaceae bacterium | reverse complement strand
GGGCATGCGCGTCTACACCGCCGAGCAGATCTCCGAGATGATGCGTGCCGCAGGGCTAGTGGATGTCGTAGTCCATCGCGATACGTCTCGCGGCTGGATGGCCATCACCGCGCGCAAGCCCGAGGAGTAACCCCTCTTGGGTCTACCGGCGCTCCGCTTCCCATACATCTGCTTTCATGTACGTACCTCTGTCTGGGTGCTAGACCCCTGCGTGTTCCCAGAAATCTAAGCAGTACGACAACTTACTTTTCCTTTTATACGCTTCATAAAGTCGGATGGTTTCAGATTCGGGCGTTTTCAGCTGGACGGCGGAGAAGTCATTCGTACAACGTCCGTTTCAAGGGAAACCCCTGACATGTATAGAGGAGGAACGACAGGCCGGAGTAGACGCAAGGAGAGAGGTGGGCCATGGGAGGAGAGGTCAAGACCAGCATTAAGACTATGGGGTTCTGTGGGCCGTGCTCGGCATCCGAGCCAGCGGAGGTCGACGTGAAGGATGGGAGAATCCTTCGCATCAGGCCGTTCGACTACGCTGCCAACGCGGGGGAGGGCGGTCTCAAGACATGGTCGATCAAGGCACGCGGCAAGGAGTTTAAGTCGGCGCTGAAGTCGGAGATCACTCCGTTCGCGCTGGCTACTAAGCATAGGGTGTACTCACCGAACAGGATCCTCTACCCAATGAAGAGGGTGGATTGGGATCCCAACGGGGAGCGCAACCCGCAGAACAGGGGTAAGTCCAAGTACGTGAGAATCTCATGGGATGAGGCCGCCCAGCTCATCGCCGATGAGGTTAAGAGGGTGCACGAGACCTACGGGGTTAACTCGATATTCGTGCAGTCCGACGGGCACCACCAGGTCAAGACCCTGCATGGCCCTCGCGGGTGCGAGGGTGCGATGCTGGATACGCTCGGTGGGTACTGCCTACAGGCTCGCAACCCCGACAGTTGGGAAGGATGGTACTGGGGTGCCAAGCATATCTGGGGATGTGACCCGGTTGGCGAGGGTGATCAGCAAAACCTCTTCTACGACGTTGCCCAGAACACAGATATGGTTCTTTTCTGGGGCTGCGATGTGGTCACTACCCCGTGGGGGTGGGGAGGTCACTTCCCGAGTAGGTACTGCTTCTTCCTCCGTGACATTGGGGTGAGGCAGATCTATATCTGCCCTGACGTCAACTACGGCGCGGCGGTGCATGCCGATAAATGGATCCCGGTGCTTCCCAACACCGATTCGGCTATGCAGCTCGCGATTGCCTACACATGGCTAACAGAGGGAACCTACGATAAGGAGTACATAGAGACACACTCCATCGGGTTCGACTGGTTCGAGTACCATGTAATGGGCGGCGACGACGGCATAGTCAAGACGCCGGAGTGGGCCGAGGGAATCTGCGGGGTTCCCGCCAGGAAGATAAAGGCCCTTGCGAGGAGCTGGGCCAAGCAGAACGTCACCATCGCGCACAGCAATGGCGGCTCCTACATTCGCTCCACCTACTCGCACGAACCGGCGAGACTTGAGGTGGCTCTTCTAGGGATGCAGGCCTTGGGGCACCCGGGGCGAAACCAGCTCAAGATGATGGAGTACCAGCTCTTTAGCATGGCGCAGCAGACCCCGATACCGAGAGCCGAGTTCATCCCCGACCTTGCGTCGGTACTGCTGCCGTACGCGGCCGACATCAGGGACAGCTTGGTACCCGAGACCCTCGTCCCGGAGGCACTCGCCGGCGACTACACCCACGATGACCCACTCATATGGTACGGCTGCACCGTGGCGGGAGTTCCGGTGGAGGATCAGTTCCGCAAAATGCAGTACCCTGCCGAGGGATCCGAGCGCATCCATATGGTGTGGACCGACTCTCCCAAATGGACCTCGTCGTGGAACGGAGGCTACAAGTTCATCGAGGCGCTGCACTCCGAGCTCATCGAGTGTGTCGTCGCTCAGCATATCTGGATGGAGGACGACTGTCTGCTCGCGGACATCATCCTCCCCGTTAACACCAAGTTCGAGGAGCGCGACATCAATTGTGACATCATGTCGGGCAACTACAACACGCTCGTGATAGAGGACCAGTCGATCGAGCCGCTCGGAGAGTCTAAGAGCGACTGGGAGTGCGCCATCGCGGTGGCGGAGAAGCTCGGGTGCGTGAAGGCGATGACCGGCGGTCTCACCCTAGAGGACAAGATGAGGATAGGCTTCGAGAACTCCGGCGTTCAGGAGCGCATAAGCTACGAGGAGTTTCTGAAGAAGAAGTGCTACATCGTCCCGCCCGCTGAGGGATGGGAGGAGGACGAAGCTGGGTTCCACGCTTTTTATCGCGATCCGAAAGGTCATCCGCTCACCACGCCATCGGGGTTGCTCGAGTACTACTCGCCAAGGCTTGCCGAGAAGTTTCCCGATGACAAGGAGAGGATGCCCTATCCAAGGTGGATTGAGAAGGGAGAATCGCATCCCGACGAGAGGCAGAGCACCCCGAGAGCAAAGAAGTACCCGTTCCTGCTCGTCTACAACCACCCGCACTGGAGACTCCCCTCCCAGCTGGACGACTGCGCTTGGTTTAGGGAGAT
>CAYRYP010000087.1:0-1196 GCA_964428485.1 uncultured Coriobacteriaceae bacterium | reverse complement strand
CCTGCAAGGTCAAGGGTCCGGACGGCTACGCCTACGAGCCCCTCTGGATCAACCCTGTCGACGCCGAGAAACTCGGCATATCTGACGGCGACATTGTCAAGATCTTCAACGACCGCGGCTGGACCATGGGCGGAGCCTACGTGACCGAGAGGATCAGGCCGGGCGCGGTGCTGCAAGACCACGGAGCTAGGATGGATCCGATTGAGCTTGGCGTGAGCGACAGGGGAGGTACCAACAACCTGATCGCCCCCAAGAAGATCATCTCGAAGAACTGCGCTGGAGAGGTCACCTCCGGATACTTGGTCGGAGTGGAGAAGGTCGACGTTTTTGAGCTGGCGAGGCAGTACCCGGAGGCATTCAACAGGCCCTATGGTCCCGAGACGGGACCGCTGCACATCGTGGATGCCTGGCTCGAGAAGGAGGAGTAGGGGATGAAGGTATTCGTCATAGACATAGACAGGTGCAACGGCTGTTACGGCTGCCAGATTGCCTGTAAGGACGAGCATGTTGGAAATGAGTGGCTGCCCTACGCGCTTCCGCAACCCAACACCGGGCAGTTCTGGATGCGCATGGTGGAGAAGGACCACGGACAGGTTCCGAAGGTCTGCGTCGAGTATACTCCTATTCCTTGTCAGCACTGCGACGACGCCCCATGCATCGAGGTATGCCCGGAGGCGGTGTACAAGCGCGATGACGGTCTTGTGGTCATAGACCCGCTGAAGGCCAAGGGGCACCGCGAGCTGGTCGATGCCTGCCCCTACAATGCTGTGTTTTTCAACGAGGAGCTCGATGTGGCCCAGAAGTGCACTGGGTGCGCACACCTGGTTGATGAGGGCAAGCTGCCTCACTGCGTGGATCTGTGCGCCACAGGTGGCCTTCGGTTTGGGGAGGAAAGCGACTTTGCCGACGAGATCGCGGAGGCGGAGACACTGCTTGCAGATCTGGGGACGAGACCGCGCGTCTTCTATCTCAACAGGCCCCATCTCTTCATCGCAGGTGAGGTTTGGGATCCGGTGGACAACGAGATTATCGAGGGCGCCAAGGTCGTTCTGACGATGCCTGGAGAAGAGACGATGGATACCGAGACCGATGATTTCGGGGACTTCTACTTCAGAAGGATCGATCCGGGAACTTACTCTATCGACATCTCCGCCGATGGGTATGAGCCTGTCTCGCGCACAGGCATCGAGCTAGAG
>CAYRYP010000086.1:0-4229 GCA_964428485.1 uncultured Coriobacteriaceae bacterium | reverse complement strand
CGCTCTAGGTAGCGCGACTTCTGCTCGTCGGTGTGCATCGAAAGCGTAAGGGGCATCCCCCCAAAGACGATATATTCCGCCCACCCTTCGTACTTATCGCCTTGAAAGCCCTGCATGAACTCCGAAAACGACAGAGGGCGCACACGAATCTCATCCCCACGTCCTCGGAATTGCGTCATGACATCGGAAGACAGTAGCTTCGAGTTACTACCCGTTACGTAGACATCAACGTTTCGCATGCGCAAAAGACCGTTAAGTACGCCGTAAAGACGGGGAGGCTCCTGTCCTTTGATCTCTTCATCAGAAATCGCGTACTGCACCTCGTCTAGCATCACGTAGTATTGGGATTTGCTGTCGATGATCTGAGACTTGATGTAATCGTTTAGGACAGAGGGGTCTCTGTAGCGCGCATTCTCCTCGACGTCTAGAGCGACCTCAATAATGCGCTCATCATCGACGTTTAGCTCGTTTCGGAGATAGTCGCCGAAAAGATTGAACAGCAGATAGGTCTTTCCACACCGTCTGATGCCCGTGACGACCTTAATCATCCCGTTGTTCATCCGGCTAATAAGATTGTCGAGGTAGATGTCTCTGCGTACTTCCACTATACTCCCCTTCGCTCTTTCGTTGAGCGTTTTTGCAGCATGATGCAATTTTACTCAATGGAATAAGGTCAGCAAGGGTTAGCAAGGGTTCGAATCCAAGGTGGACGGAGGCGAAGACCAGGTGCACACGCACGTGGTGTAGTATTCGCAATCGCCGTTCGGTAGAATCTGCGTTATGCGTCGGAAGTTTTACGGGCACCTGCGGTGGTGTCCTCACACGGGCCTAAGCGCCTGGAGCATAACCGTTAGAAAGGCTGAAAAATGGCAGAGCGCAAGTGCAACCTCGTCATCGACTCATGCTGCGATATTCCCTACGAGACGGTCAAGAGCTGGGGCGTCGAGACGATCCTCTTCCCGTTTGAGATGTCCGATGGAACGCATCCCGACGACTTCTGGCAGTCGATGACTCCGGAGGAGTTTTACGGCAAGATGGCTTCCGACGAGGAGCAGCCCACGACCGCGCAGATTCCGATCAGCGTGATCCGCGAGATGCTGGTGGAGGTCGCGAAATCCGATAAGCCGACCGTGATCCTGAGCTTCACCGCCGCTCTGTCGGGGACCTTCGACACCATCGTCGGCGAGATCGAGGATCTGTCGAAGAAGTACCCGAAGGCCGAGATTCACGCCGTGGACTGCTGTCTTGCATCCGTGGCCGAGGGATTCCTCGTGATAGAGGCTATCAAGCAGCTCGACGCCGGGCTCACCGCCTCCGAGCTTGCCGACTGGATCCGCGAGGCTAGGAATTTCGTGCACGGATACTTCACCGTCGACGATCTCAAGTACCTCAAGCGCGGCGGTAGGATCCCGGCCGTGGTAGCCTCTGCGGGCTCTATGCTCGATATCAAGCCCATCCTCACCTTCTCCGAGGACGGACATCTCGTCATTCACAGCATGGTGAGGGGTAGGAAGAAAGCCCTGCGCACCCTCGCCAAGCTCATGAACGACAACATCGTGGCGCCCGAGCGCAGCCAGATCGTCATCGGGCACGCGCTCTCCCTCGATGACGCCCGCACTGTCGAGGGCCTTTACACCGGCACCCCCACCGAGTTCGTAGAGTGCGTGATAGGCCCCGTCATCGGGTCGCACGTTGGCCCCGGCATGGTGGCCGCCGTCTTCTGGGGTCCGGACCGCCGAAAGGGTTCCGACAGCAGCGCGCTACCCCCGCTGGCACCCGAGAACTAGGGACGTCTAGGGGGCATAGGCATGCAGGCCGACAGGTACGGCAAGCTCGAGTTCTTTGCGTCTTGCCCAAAAGGGCTTGAGCGCATCGTTGCTGGCGAGTTGGACGTGCTCGGCATATCTGGGGTGAGACCGCTCACATCTGGCGTGTCGTTTAGGGCAACCATCCGGCAGGCATGCGAGGCGATGATGTGGTTGCGCTGCGCGAGCAGGGTGCTTCTGGTGCTCGCCCGCGTCCCCGCGTCCAACTCCGAGGAGCTCTACGAGTCGTGCCGGTCCATCGAGTGGGAGGAGCACGTGCGCTCGGGCTGCACGATCGCGGTGCATGCCAAGGGCACGAGCAAGTCGCTCTCGAACTCCAGGTTCACGGCGCTGCGTGTCAAGGATGCCATCTGTGACAGACTGGTCGAGGTGCGCGGGTCGAGGCCGGACGTGGACGCCTCCTCCCCGGATGTTCCCGTGCGTGTCACGCTGCATCGCGACAGAGCCACCGTGTCGCTTGACCTCTGCGGCGCGCCCCTGCACCAGAGGGGGTACCGGGTGGCCGACGGCTCCGTCGCCGCATCCCTCAAGGAGACTCTTGCTGCTGCCCTTCTGATATCAGGCGGATGGCCGGAGCTCGCCAGGTTGGGTGGGGTGCTCGTCGACCCGTTCTGCGGCAGCGGCACCATCGCCATAGAGGGTGCGATGATCGCTGGCGATATAGCTCCCGGCATCATGAGACACGGTTGGGCCATCGAGAACATGTCCTGGTTCGACCGGAGCATATTGGACGAGATCGTAGATGAGGCTGACTCGCGTATGGAGGCCGGCTTTGGCTCCATCCCTCCGATCTTCGCTAGCGATATCAACCCAGCCGCGGTCAAGACCGCTGCTGCGAGTGCGAGACGGGCTGGACTCTCCGGGGCCATTGAATTTTCATGTGCCGACATCGCGCATCTCGACAAACCCGAGGCACTCTCGAGCTCTAGTGGCGCGCTTCTAGCAACTAATCCTCCTTACGGGGAGAGGATCCTCGACACCAGCAGGCTTGTGCCGCTCATGTCGGCGCTCAGGGCATGGATCGCTTCCGCCCGCCTAGGCGATGGTGTGTCGTGGGATGTCTCACTCATAGTGCCCGGGAGCATGTCCGATGCGGTGCTCGGCTCCTCTCCGAGAAATGTCGTGGAGACCTTCAATGGCCCGCTCGAGGTGACGATCAGGTCGTACAGCGGTCTGCTCGGGGCCGATGGTGCTGCAGGTTGTGGCAACACGGGATCGACATACGAGGATACTCTCGATATCGATATGAGCGGTGAACCCTCGAGGGCATCTGTCTATCCTGAGCTGGAATCTCAGGTGGAGCAGTTCTCCAACAGGCTCTCCAAGATGGCGAAGCACCGCAGCAAGTGGGCGAGGAGAAACGAGGTAACCTGCTACCGTGTCTACGACGCCGACCTACCCGACTTCAACATCTCCGTCGACCTCTACCAGGGTGCCGGTGCCCAGAGCGGCAAGCGCTGGGTGCAGGTCTGCGAGTACGCGCCCCCGAGAAGCGTCGACGCCGATCTAGCCGCCGCCAGGGCCGCCCGTGCCGTGGAGGTGGTGCGGGATCAGTTCGACCTCGATGCCACAGACGTGTTCTTCAAGAGACGCATCCGCTCGAAGGGAGGCTCGCAGTACTCCGACATCGGGGTGGGCCGCTCGCGCAGGGAATGTGGGGCAGGCGCCCCCAAGGTCATTCTCGAGGGCGGGCATCTGTTTGAGATCTCCCTCGACTCCGGGCTCGACACGGGCATCTTCCTCGACGGACGCGAGATCCGCAAGATGATAGGGGAGATCTCGAGGGGTAAGAGCTTCCTGAACCTGTTTGCGTACACCGGCACAGCCACCGTCTACGCCGCTGGTGGTGGAGCCGCCTCGACTCTCACTGTGGATATGTCGCAGACGTATCTCGATTGGGCTAGACGCAACATGTCGCTCAACTGCATGGACGGTCCCGAGCACGCCTACGAGAGAGCCGATGTTATCAGGTGGGTGAACGACACCAGGCACTCCAGCAGGAGGTTCGATCTGGTGTACGTAGACCCGCCGACCTTCTCCAACTCCAAGAAGATGGGGAGCAGAACATGGGATGTGCAGCGCGATCACGCCGAGCTCCTGATAGATGTCTCCCGCATCCTCACCAAGGGCGGCCAGGCCATCTTCTGCTGCAACCTGCGTGGGTTTGAGCCCGACGTGGACAAGCTCGCCCATGCCGGCGTGGGACTCATCGACATATCGGAACGCACGATTCCAGAGGACTTCTCCCGAAACTCCAGGATCCACCACTGCTACATTCTCCGCAGGCTTCCCACCAGCTGAGCTCGTGTGAGCCAGCGTGAGTGAGTGTGAGCACGGGGAGCCAGATCCACCCGCTTGCGACTTCGTGAGGGGAGTTCCCTGCAAGCTTGGATAAGCTTAATC
>CAYRYP010000085.1:0-4239 GCA_964428485.1 uncultured Coriobacteriaceae bacterium | reverse complement strand
CCACATGGTGGATCCGCCAAGCTATTACCCGCGCGATCGCCGACCAAGCTCGCACGATCCGTATCCCTGTCCATATGGTCGAGACCATCAACAAGCTCGTCCGTGTGCAGCGCCAGCTTTTGCAGGAGTTTGGGCGCGAACCCACGCCGGAGGAGATCGGCGCGAAGATGGATATGACGCCCGAGAAGATCAGGGAGATCCAGAAGATCTCGCAGGAGCCGGTTTCCCTCGAGACGCCGATCGGCGAGGAGGAGGACTCCCAGCTCGGAGACTTCATAGAGGACCAGGCCGCAATCGCTCCGCCCGATGCCGCTAGCTTCTCGATGTTGCAGGAGCAGCTGGGCAAGGTGCTTGATGGCTTGGCAGAGCGCGAGCGCAAGGTCATCGAGCTGCGCTTCGGACTGGTCGACGGGCACCCTAGGACCCTGGAGGAGGTCGGCAAAGAGTTCGGCGTCACCAGGGAGAGGATAAGGCAGATCGAGTCCAAGACTCTGGCCAAGCTGCGCCATCCGTCACGCTCGTCCAAGCTTAAGGACTACCTGGAGGAGTAGCCCATGGAGGTTTTGCCCAGGGAGGAGATGCCCGAGGAAACCAAATGGGATCTCGGCGACATCTACGCTGACGATAGGGAGTTTGAGGCCGCACTGGGCGATGCAGCGGGGCTCGCGGAGAGGATAACGTCGTATCAGGGCAGGTTGTCTGAGTCGGCCGAGACGCTCCTGGAGTACATGAGGCTCGACGATGAGGTTTCGCTCGCTTTCTCGAGGCTGATCAACTACTCAGGCCGCAAGAGCGACGAGGACACCAGAGTGTCACGCTACACGGGCTATTCCGATCAGGTGATGGCCCTCTATGCACAGGTCTCCGCTTCGGCTTCATGGGTCCCATCCGAGCTGAACTCGATCCCGGACGCAGACATAGAGGAGATGCTGAGCTCGAATCCCGAGCTTGCCGTCTACAGGCGCGCGATAGAGCGGGTCAGGCGGATGCGACCGCATATCCTTTCCG
This sequence comes from uncultured Coriobacteriaceae bacterium, assembly GCA_964428485.1. Lineage (GTDB taxonomy): Bacteria > Actinomycetota > Coriobacteriia > Coriobacteriales > CADBOM01 > CAZPAN01. The sequence goes on along the minus strand of CAYRYP010000085.1, from coordinate 3,231 downwards.
CTCCCGAGGAACGTCTGCTAGCATCGGCCACTGAGATGGCGCAGGTCCCCGGAAACGCCTTCTCTCTGATGAACAACGCGGACATGACCTTCTCAGACGCAGTGGACTCTGAAGGTCAGTCTCATCCGGTGACCCAGGGGACCTACATCCCGCTGATGATCTCCAGGGACAGAACGCTCAGGAAATCCGCCTTTGAGTCGCTCTACGCCGGTTACGAAGCCTTCCGCAACACGCTCGCTGCTATGCTCTCTGGGCAGACTAAGCAGCTGGCCTTCTACGCACGCGCCAGGGGTTACGACTCGGCATTGGAGGCCGCGCTTTTTCCTAACGAGATCCCCGTCGAGGTCTACACCAACCTAGTCGACGCCGTGCGCTCGGGTCTTCCTTCGATGCACCGCTACATCGAGCTGAGGAAGCGCATGCTCGGCGTGGACGAACTGCACTTCTACGATCTGTACACTCCGATGGTCGATGACGTGAGTATGTCCTTCACCTATGAGCAGGCATGCCAGACGATGCTTCAGGCCCTAGAGCCTCTGGGGCAGGAATACCTGGACGTGGTTCGCGAGGGACTGTCGAGTCGCTGGATCGACGTGTACGAGAACGTTGGCAAGAGGAGTGGGGCGTACTCTGCAGGTGGATACGGCATGAAGCCACACATCCTTATGAACTTTCACGGCACGCTCGACGATGTATTCACGCTGGTGCACGAGATGGGGCACTCGATGCATACCTATCTCTCGTGCCAAACGCAGCCTGTGTGTTACTCCGATTACGTGATATTCGTGGCGGAGGTGGCCTCCACCGTCAACGAGGCGCTGCTCATGGAACACCTGCTGGGCAGGGCTGACGACGTCAGGCAACGCGCCTACCTGCTCAACCACAACCTGGAACAGTTCAGGGCTACCCTCTTCCGGCAGTGCATGTTTGCCGAGTTCGAGCTTGCCATCAACGAGATGACAGCCAAGGGACAGCCGATAACCGCTGATTCCCTATGTGAGATGTACTTGCAGCTGAATCGCGACTACTTCGGGGATGGGATCGTCCTAAACGATCAGATCGCGATGGAGTGGGCGAGGATCCCACACTTCTACTACGACTTCTACGTCTACCAGTATTCGACCGGATACGCCGCCGCTGTGGCGCTCTCGCAGCGCCTGCTGAGCGGAGATCCCGGTGCGCTGGACGACTATCTGGGATTCTTGCATGCCGGCAGCTCTAAGCCGCCCATCGACATCCTGCGAGGGGCTGGGGTTGACATGTCGACCCCGTATCCCGTGCAAAATGCCCTCTCGAGGTTCGAATCCCTCCTAGGCGAGATGGAGGGCCTGGCAAGCGAGCTGGGAAGATAGTTCCGCTCTTCCATACACCCTCGTACGTCCCACCTGCGATTGATAGAATCGACAATTGTAAGGCAGTCATGCGCTCGTCCTATCACGACATCATGTAGGCGTGCGCATGTCATAAGGAGGGTGGGAATGAACAGGAACGGGGCCTTGACTCTCAAAACCCCAGCTCGCGTCATCGGAACGGGTCTTGCAGCTGTTCTGCTGGCGAGCAGCATGTTGATGGCGCCCGCGGCTGCGCTCGCGGACGATGAGGGTATCGAGCTCGTGTCGGCACAGGAGATCGCCGATGCATATGACGCCATCTTGTCCAGTTGGGAATCCGCCGAGGAAGCGGAGAAGTCGACCGATCCGTATTTGGGTGAGGCTGTCAGCATAGAGGACAGCGACCGGCAGGAGGTAGAAGGGACCGATTCTAGCGGTTTGATAAGCACGCTGGCCACCAGTGGCGTCACTGTAAGTTTCACCAACAACACCGCCATGGCTCGCGCGATGTTAACCGGCGTCAACACGCTCAGAAGCGCGGTCGGCGCAAGCACTCTTAAGTGGGACAGCGAGCTGGAGAAGGCGGCTCAACAGCGTGCTGCTGAGATCTCGATGTACTTCGATCATACCCGTCCCGATGCTAGCAGCTGTTTTACCGTGTTATCCAAAGTGAGCGGGGAGAACATCTTGTATGGCACAGCTGGGTACACGGGCACAGATTCTGCTCTTAACTCTTGGGCCAATTCCAGCGGACACTATTCCAACATGGTCAACTCTAGCTTCAGTAGTATTGGGATAGCCTGCGTCACGGTTAACGGCTACAACTACTGGGTGCAGCTCTTCTCGTACTCATCGGGCGATGGCAGCTACTCAAGCATTGGAAACAGTACCTCGGTAAACGTGCTTAGCGGCCAACAGATCCAGTTCAACGGGAGTGATCGCTACGAGACCGCAGCCGCCCTGGCAAATAGCGCCTTTAGCAACCCGAGTGCCGTGGTGATAGCATCCGGCAGCAACTTCGCCGATGCCCTGTCGGCCTCGTCGCTGGCGGGGTTGCTCGACAATGGGAATGGAGTTCCCATCCTGCTGAACGGGCGCAGTTCCCTCAATTCCTATACGAAGGACTACATTACCTCCCATTCGAGCGTGACCGACGTCTACATAATTGGAGGATCCAATGTCGTAAGCTCGAGCGTGGAGAGCGAGCTGGAAAGTCTCGTCTCGGGCCACGTGACACGCATCTACGGAGAAGACAGATACGAGACCTCAACCGCGGTCGCCGATTACTGCTCCGAGATCATCGGTTATACCATCCCGATAGCATTCATGGTCTCAGGGAAGAATTTCCCGGATGCACTGTCGGCGTCTGCTATGGCCTATGACTGCTATATCCCGATTATCCTCGTAAGCGATACTGTGGAGAACTCGCAGGAGGGTATCTCCTACATCAGAGAAAACGTCAAGGGCGTGATCATAGTTGGCGGCACCTCTTCGGTAACCAGGGAAGTCGAGAGCGAGATCCTAGACTGCATCGATTACGACATCAGCTTGAGGGTTGCTGGTGATGACAGGTATGAGACAAGCGCACTGATGGCGATCCTGGCGACAGAAGTCTCGCCCAATACCTTCGACTGGAGCCAGATCGCCTTTGCAGCAGGCAGTAGCTATCCCGATGCTCTTGCTGGGGCAGCCTACTGCTGCGCCGTGGGGGCACCCATGCTGCTTTTTAGCCAGAACCACTACGAGTACTTGCTCCCGGCTCTTCAGTATGTTCTCAGCGGCACTGGCGATGGCATCGAATACGTTGACAAGGTGATTTACATAGGCGGCAACGGGACCTTCACTACGGGTGCGCAGGCGATGGTCAGAAACTGCTTGTGGTGGGTGTTCGGCAACCAGA
>CAYRYP010000084.1:0-4412 GCA_964428485.1 uncultured Coriobacteriaceae bacterium | reverse complement strand
TCGCAAGGATGATAAATTTGAAGTCTCTATTATATGCAACTCCCATGCACAACGCTAAGACTTGTGGTCACACGCGCTCCCCCCACGACAATCGTGCCCGGGTAAATGGGCCTCTGGAGTGAGTGGGGAGAGATTTGGGAAACCTTTCGTATGCTATAGTTCAGCCCATGGAAAACAACGTGTTCGATACCGCGCTGATCTTCGAGGGCGGGGGTCTGCGCAACTCCTACACCGCCGCCGTCGTCGTGACCCTCCTCGAAGAAGGTATCTTCTTCGACAACGTCTACGGGGTATCTGCCGGGTCGAGCCATTCCGTCAACTACATCTCACGCGACCCGGAGCGCGCGAAGGCCTCATTTGTTGACTTTGTCGGCGATCCCTCGTTCGGTAGCTGGGACACTTTTTTGGCCCACAAGGGCTACTTCAACGCAGAGTATATATATGAGGAGGCGTGCAAGCCGGGAGAGAGTCTTGTCTTCGACATAGCTGCCTTCATGGAAAACCCCGCCAAGCTCACCATCTCCGGTTTTCGTCGGGACACCGGCGAGACGGTCTACTGGGATCGAAGGAGCATGAACTCACTCGGAAGCCTCATGCGCAGAGTCAGGGCCTCCTCCACGCTGCCGATCTTCATGCCCCCACCAACTGTAGACGGCTACGCCTGCTACGACGGAGGTCTCGGAGAGGGTGCCGGGCTCATGCTGCCCGCGGCGATGGAGGACGGATTTGAGAGATTTTTCGTGGTCCGGACCCGCCCTCGCGGATACAGAAAGAAGGAGGGGGCGACCCCGATATCGTTCCTCTTCCCCCGAAGAAAATATTTCAGGCGCGCCCTGAACACCAGAAGCGAGAGATACAACCAGGTCTGCCAACAGCTCGACGAACTCGAGGAGGAGGGCCGCGCGTACGTCTTCTACGCCGACGGCATCACAGCCACCAGCGCCACCACCGACGTGCCCCTGTTGCAGGAGAACTACGACATGGGCCTCGAGAAGGCCAGGTCGGAGGTCGGGGCATGGAGAAAGTTCCTGGGTCTCGAGACCCAGTAGGTGAGCAGCTCCCATGAATATCAACAGAATCCCAGGGCAAGATGAAAACGGGCAAGACGCGCGCTCCGGCGATGGAGACCGTGATCTAGATGGCGTTGACGCCAATGTTCCCCGAATTCTCTGCCGCGACCACTACCTCGGGTTCCTCGCTTGGGTAGACGCCACAGATGGCGAGGGAGGCCGTGCGATGGCCGGTGCAGAGTGCACCATCGGCTCGCGCCTTAGCCTCGAGGTCGCAGACGACGGGACCGTAACTGTGCTCTCCCCTAGGAACACCCCGATCGGTAACCTGCCAGACGACGCAGCGGCCAAGGTTATATCCGCCATGGATCGAGGATGGGAGGTAGTGGCCAGGCTGGAACTTGTCGGCTGGGACTCAGAGGAAGACGTCTACTCCGGCGAGATCGCCATCGTGTGCCACGACCCCTCAGACCCCGAGATCCACGCGGCTGTAACCGGCTTCTCCTCCCGTCTTGCAACTAGAATCAGGGGCGGCGACCACCCTACGCCATGCCTTTCGCAGGGAGAGTTCGAGAAGGTGGTGGAGTCCGGTGGGCAGTGGTGCCTAACGAAGATGGCGCCGCTTCCGTCGAGAAAAGACGGGATCATGGTGTTCAGGCGCAGACAGACCTTCACAGACAGATTGGTCGAGAGCTCTATGGAGCATCGCGCGGGTTGCACCATCGCCACATTCGCGCTCTTTGCGGCAATCGTGGTCGGAGTGGTCGCGCTGGTCATGTTCCTGTTCTAAGCGCTCGCGAAGCCGGAAGTCTCTCCGCTACCGTCCGTCATCCGCATGTCTTTCCCTGTCGTACTCTTCCTTAAACGCCTTGAACATGCCCTTAGTCCTGCCGAGAAGCTCACCGAACCTGTAGGCACCCCTCTGAAACGCCTCCCCGGTCTCATGGGTGACTGGCTTTAGCTTCTCCTTGGCGTCTGCGACGGCCCTTGCCGTGGCGGCACCCGCCTTTGCGGCGGCACCTCCAGACGGGGCGTCCTTCGCAGCAGCCGCCCGAAAGACCATGGCCTGTCCGTCAAAACCGATCAGTGTTTTAGTCCGGTGCTCCGAGTCGCCCACCAAAAAGCGCGAAACCGCGCCTTCGCTGGTGCTGATGGAGACAACATCCCCGGTTAGCTCGTCGAATTCCACGTCGGAGACTATTCCGAGCGACTCCCCGGTCTCGGTGAGGGCGGGCATCCCCTCCCATATGATGCACAGATCGTAGTCGATCCCCATCCTGGAACAGGCGCGGCTCCCCCATGCGTCGCGATCGCGGGACGCGAGCACTATGCCATCCGACCACATCATAGAGTCGAGTGCGACAAACAGGTCGCGACGGCGCTTCATCCCGGCGATATCCATGCGTCTGACTGAAAACCCCACAACCACAGGCTCGGTGGGATGAAAGATCGCATGGTGCACCTTGCCTACAAAGTGCCTGGTGCCCTCTCTTGCCACCTTGGAACCGCGAATAGCCGCGACGGAGTACATGCCCCACCTCTCTCGCTTTGCCTATGGGCCGATTCTACCACCAGGCGGATTCCGGTGAGCTCCATCCATCCATCCCTGCAAAACCGGGGCAACCGTGACTCGTCAGGTGCACCCCCAGGGTATGCAGAAGCACTTCCGAATCGGGCCTGTCTCTGAAAACCGAACCGAAAACCGGACCGTCTTGGTTTTTCATGCCGATATCACATAACAATTCGCTCGATTAGACCTCTTCGCATCACGAGCTGACCGCATTCAAACTGTATACTTTGATTTCGTGTGCAGAATTTCATGTGCAGAACCGTTTCAGACCGACAACAACAGCAAAGGAGTGGAAATATGGAAATCAAGTCGGATATCGAGATCGCGCAAGCAACGGAGATGTCCAACATTCGCGAGATCGCGAAGACCGCCGGAGTGGATGAGAAGTACCTGGAGCAGTACGGAAACTACAAGGCGAAGATCGATCTCTCCATTCTCAAGGATCTCGCCGACAAGCCGAACGGCAAGCTCATCCTCGTGACCGCTATCACCCCCACCCCCGCAGGCGAGGGGAAGACGACCACGACCGTCGGTCTTGGAGACGGTCTCCGCAAGATCGGCAAGAACTCCATGGTTGCTCTTCGTGAGCCCTCCCTCGGACCGGTCTTCGGCGTCAAGGGTGGTGCTGCAGGAGGCGGATACGCCCAGATCGTTCCTATGGAGGACATCAACCTGCACTTCACCGGCGACTTCCACGCCATCGGCGCGGCCAACAACCTGCTCGCTGCGATGCTCGACAACCACATCCAGCAGGGCAACGAGCTCGGCATCGATGTCAAGAAGATCACCTGGAAGCGCGTCGTCGACATGAACGACCGTCAGCTCCGCAACATCGTCGACGGACTCGGCGGCGAGAAGCAGGGCGTGCCGCGTCAGGACGGCTTTGACATCACCGTGGCCTCCGAGATCATGGCGATCCTGTGCCTGTCCACCTCAATCTCCGACCTCAAGGAGCGCCTGTCCAGGATCATCTGCGCCTACACCTTCGACGGCAAGCCCGTCACCGCAGCCGACATCAAGGCTGCCGGCGCGATGGCTGCCCTGCTCAAGGACGCCCTCAAGCCCAACCTGGTGCAGACCCTCGAGCACACCCCTGCGTTCGTCCACGGCGGCCCCTTCGCCAACATCGCCCATGGGTGCAACTCCGTGACCGCCACACGCGTGGCGCTCAAGCTCGCCGACTATGCCGTCACCGAGGCTGGATTCGGCGCCGATCTCGGAGCTGAGAAGTTCCTCGACATCAAGTGCCGTATGGCCGACCTCAAGCCCGACGCAGTCGTCGTGGTCGCCACGGTTCGCGCACTCAAGATGCATGGTGGACTGCCCAAGAGCGATCTGAACCACGAGGATCTCGACGCCCTCGAGAAGGGTTCGCCCAACTTGCTGCAGCATGTCGAGAACATCACCACCGTCTACAAGCTCCCCTGCGTCGTGGCGATCAACGCCTTCCCCACCGACACCGAGGCCGAGCTCAAGCTCGTCGAGGACAAGTGCCGCGAGCTCGGTGTCAACGTCGCCCTCTCCGAGGTTTGGGCGAAGGGCGGCGAGGGCGGAAAGGCCCTGGCCGAGGAGGTCGTGCGTCTCTGCGAGCAGCCCAACGACTTCCAGTTCAGCTACGATCTCGACACCACCATCGAGGAGAAGCTCAACACCATCGCCACCCGCATCTACCGCGCTGACGGCGTAGACCTGGTTGGCAATGCCATCGGCCAGGCCAAGGAGCTCGATGCTCTCGGGTTCTCCAACATGCCCATCTGCATGGCCAAGACCCAGTACTCCTTCTCCGACAACCCCGATCTGCTCGGAGCCCCGAAGAACTTCAGGATCACCGT
>CAYRYP010000083.1:0-4853 GCA_964428485.1 uncultured Coriobacteriaceae bacterium | reverse complement strand
CTCAGCTCTTCGAGCCTAGAGAAGATCGTGTCGATCCTGGTGAGGAAGGCCCTCGGGTCAAAGATCTCGTCCAGCTCCTCCGAAGCGAGATTCGCCTCCGGATCAGCCTCGATCCTCTCCCTGAAGCTCGGCCCGGATACGGCGTTTTGAATATCCTCCCAGACCTTCATCGCGTTTCGCTGCACGATCACGTAGGCATCCTCGCGGGTGATACCGGTCTGCACCAGCGCGAGCAGCACCTTGGAGGAGAAGATGAGCCCTCGGGTGCGCCAGAGGTTGTGCTCCATCTTGGCGGGGTAGGTAAATAGCCCGTCGAGGATCGGCTGCATCTTGGAGAACATGTAATCGAGTGCTGTGAAGCTGTCGGCCAGCGCGACGCGCTCGGTTCCGGAGTGGCTGATGTCACGCTCGTACCAGAGAGCGACGTTGTCGAGCGCGACCTGAGCGTTGGCCTTGACCATGCGTGCAAGCCCGCAAACCCTCTCCGCGGTGATGGGGTTCCGCTTGTGTGGCATCGCGGACGAGCCCTTCTGCCCCTTCTTGAACGGCTCCTCCGCCTCGATGACATCGGTCTGCTGAAGCAGCCTCACCTGAGTGGCGATGGACTCCAGCTCCGCGGCGACAACCGCGAGCGAGGTCATGACCTGGGCGTGACGGTCGCGCGCGACTACCTGGGTGGACAGCGGGTCGTGACTCATGCCGAGCTTCTCGCAGACATACTCCTCGACGAACGGGTCGATATTGGAGTAGCTTCCAACAGCGCCGGAGATCGCCCCGACCGCGATGTTGTCCCGGGCCTCCTGCATGCGCTGCTGGCAACGTTTGAGCGCCCACGCCCAGCTGCCGAACTTCATCCCAAAGGTCATAGGCTCGGCGTGAATCCCGTGGGTGCGCCCGACACAGAGGGTGTCGCGGAACTCAAACGCGCGACGCTTGCAGGTCTCTCCTAGCTTGGCGATGTCGTCAAGTATGATGTCGATCGCCTGGGTGATCTGGTAGCACAGGGCGGTGTCTCCGAGATCGGAGGAGGTCATGCCGTAGTGGACCCAGCGGCTCGGCGGCTCGGCTCCCTCGGGAATGTCCGCGTCGATGTACTCGGCCATGTTGGTCAGAAACGCGATCACATCATGGTTGGTGATCTTCTCGATCTCATCAATGCGCTCGACCGTGAAGTCGGCATGCTCGCGGATCCAGGCGGCCTCCTCCCGGGTGATACCGACCTGTCCGAGCTCGGCCTGAGCCTCGCACGCCAGAATCTCGATCTCCTTCCAGACCTCGAACTTATTCTGGAGCGAGAAGATGTGCCCCATTTCCGGGCGCGTGTAGCGATCGATCACGACATGCCTTCCTTCCGACAGCCTTCTTGATTCCCCTTAGTTGCAAACGGGATGATACCTAGAACATGTTACCCCGTCAGAGGCCGGATTCCCCCATGCGGCTTTGCCGCTTCGACCATCAGAACTCGGGGCTCGGCCAACTCCCGGTGCAGACCCCGGCCAGCCATATCTCGAACGAGATCTGTCTGTCGGAACCGGTCTTCATCCTAAGCTCGCATTCGGCCGCCTCCGACAGAGCCCGAAGCAGCTCGGCCTCACTGAACCTGGAGGCCTGCTCTGCGTGTTTCTTGTATTTCCAATCCGGACCTCCGAGCACATTTGCCAGAGATTGCGAGCCAGGGCGTGTTCTGAGAGCCTTCACGGTGATCAGCTCCTCGATGCGCTGCACGCACATCCTAAGAGCGCCGAACGGGAACTGCTCGTCGGCCTCTGAGAGTATCTTGAGACATCTGGGCATGTCCCTCGACGCCATCGCGTCGACCATGTCCCATGGCTTTGGCGGCTCCGGTTTGGCAACCAGCTCCGCGACGTCGGCGGGTGAGATGGAGTCTCTGCCCTGCGACCTCGCATATGCCGCGAGCTTCTTGATCTCGGTATCCATAGCGACGGTGGACTTGCCCACGCGGTCTATCAGCTCCTCGGCCGCACGTTGGTCCAAACCCATCCCCAGACTCGCCGCCAACTTCACCGCGAAGTCCCTTACCTCATTCCTGCGCGTCTTCAGATCGCAGGCGATCACGGCCTTGGGATCAATCTTGGAGATGGCCTTGTAGAGCCTTGTGTTCTTCGCGAGCTTGTCTCCCACCATCACAAGTACGGTGGTCTCTGACGGACTTTCCAAGTAAGCACAGATCGATTCCTGCACGGCCTTGCTCGCACGGTCAATCTCCTTGACTACGACTAAGCGCTTCTCCGAGAGAAACGGAAAGGTCGCACAGGCGGCCGCCACCTCGTCGGGCGCATCGATGTCAGATCCGTTGAACACGGTCTCGTTAAGGGAGATGTCCCCGAGCTTTCCGATCCTCTCCTCCATCCTCGAGAGAAGTGCGTCCCTCTTGAGCCTGTCCTCCCCCACGAAGAGGTAGACGGGCAGGAGTGGAGCTGGATCTGCCTTTGCCGCTGCCAAGCGATATCCTCCGATGATCAGGTGGTTTTTCAAAGATGGGCACCGGGTCCGCGCACTGAAGCGTACCGGGAGATGCCCTGCAGGATCAGATGTTAGCACAGCTGATCCTAGCGCCGGATTCCCCAAAAGTGATGCGGATGTCACCGTTGAGATCCGTCCGGAAGACCGCGATCCCCTGCTCCTCAAGAACCTCCAGGGTCTCCGAAGACGGGTGACCGTATCTGTTCTGCTCTCCAACGCTGATCAGGGCCGCATCTGGGTCGAGCTCGTCCATCGTCGTCTCATCCACGGAATCCGCACTGCCATGGTGACCCACCTTGAGAATGTCGATCTCACCAAGCCCCTGGTCATATATCTTTGCCAGCTCATCCGCCTCGGCGTCACCGGTAAGGAGCATTGTGGTCCCCCTGCACTCGAGAAGTAGACAGAGCGATTCGGAGTTCTCGCTGCTCTCGACAGCATCCTGCGGCCACATCACCGTGAGCACCATCTCGTCGGAGAGCCTTAACTCGTCTCCAACGCCTATCTCCACGATCCCATTCTCCCCACAGAGCGCCTCGGCATTCTCCATAGCTGTGATGGCGGAGTAGTCCGCATCTTCTGATCTTGAAAACTCCACGGAGCCACGGGCCACAAGAACGCTGTCCACGCTAACCAACGACTCCAGATCCCCGAGAGCCCCGCAGTGATCCGCATCGAAATGCGTCAGAACAACGGCATCGAGATGGGTCACCCCGTTTCTTCCGAGCGCATCCAGAAGTTCCTGGCCATACTGCCCGGTGTCCACGAGTATCGCCGAGGTGCCGTTGCGCACCAGGATCGCATCGCCCTGACCGACGTCCATCACTACGACCTCCGGCTCCCTAGGAGCTCCAAGCACTATGGCAACAAGGGCGATAGCCGCGCTCGCCGTAGCGAGTAACATGGTTGCGCGCCTGCGAGTAGGAAGTGGCCAGACCGCCCATAGAAGCGCGCATGCGACGACCGCCACCAGGGTTGAGATCGTAGCGTCTAAATGGGCCGGGATCGCCATCGCGGGCAGCGAGGCCATAGCGTCAACCGCCCAGACCGCGAGCTCCGAGACAGCGCACATCACCCCGATCATCACCGCGCCGACGGGAGGGGCGATCGCACAGACGAAAAGGGAGACCAGCCCTCCCCCAAGCAGAAAAGTCATGACCGGCGATGCCACGAGGTTGCAGAGGGGAGCTCCCAGCGAGATCATCGAGAACGCCGGCACCGTGACGGGCGTCGTCGCGGCCTGGGCCACCAATGTCATCGCCATGGGTTGCGAGACGGGCAGGAGTGCACTCGGCAGGATCGTGCGCATCCACGAGTCGGCTAGCTCGAGAAAAAGAGCAAGTGATCCGACCCCGAAAACCGACAGGGCAAAACCCAGTGAGAAGGCATTGGAGGGGTCGACGACCAACATCAGTGCGACCGCACCAACCAGCGTATGAAGCGCTCCACTTCTCCTGCCGGCTATCCAGGAGACTGACGCCATGACCGACATGATGCACGACCTGACCGCCGAGGGCTGCATCGCCGTGAGTACAAGGTAGGCGCACACGATGGTACACAGAGCAACGGTCGAGAGATGTCTGGGAACCCGGAGTGCCCCCAGCATCCAGATGATCAGCATCGTGACGACGGCCATGTGCCCACCGGAGACCGCAATCAGGTGCACCAGTCCGGTTGACCGAAACGAAGCCTCTACCCTGGTCGAGTCGAGCCCCGTCGAGTCGCCCAGCACGATACCCGCCAGAAGCTCGGCGCCCTCTCCTGGGTGGGTGCGGATAATCTCGCCACAAAGATACCTAAGCGACCCCAGCGCCCCTAAGATTCCCCCCGACCACTCCCACTCCCCAACCTCGCCCGCCTGCAACCTCGCGCCGATTAGGTTCTCGAACATCCATTGCGAGGATTGCGACGAGGAGATCGGGCTCGGAGAACTCTTAGTCTCGAACCTCGCCCCATATGGAAGCGCGTCGTCGGGATCGTCCCAGAGGATCTGAACGGTTACGGACCTGCCATCATCTGAGACAGCCTGCCCAATCGAGTACGACCCCGAGGTGGTGATGCTCCTGTCGGATCGCACCTCCACGGTCCAGGTAGCGCCGGACCCAGACGAGGAGACTAGGCCGATCCCCGAGGAGAAGGAACCCCAGCACGAGCAACCAACAGCCATTCCCAGGGCAAAGCCGCAGGCGATGGCGAGCGCGTGCACGTTAAGGGAAAGGGCGCTGCCGCAGCATCTTCTGATAATTGCACTCACAACTCCAGCGATTCCGAGCAGAGCCCCTAGAACACAAAGCGAGATAGCGGCCGACACGATACCTAGCGCGGATGCACCGTCCATCGCGAGCCACTCGAGGATGGAACTGAAGACA
>CAYRYP010000082.1:0-4931 GCA_964428485.1 uncultured Coriobacteriaceae bacterium | reverse complement strand
TGGCGCGCCGTAAGGGATTCGAACCCCTGACGTTCTGATTCGTAGTCAGACCCTCTATCCAGCTGAGGTAACGGCGCAACTCGCAAATACAGATTCTACATCTAGCGAATCTCGTGTCAAACCCCCAGGCTAGTTTGGTGTGCGAGTCTCGTGTGAGCGGCAGGACGCGAAAAGCCCCCGGAAGACCAGCGTCTCCCAGGGGCTTGCGTTCGATGGCGGAGAGCTGGGGATTCGAACCCCAGAAGGGCTTTGTGGCCCTTACTCGCTTAGCAGGCGAGCACCTTCGGCCTCTCGGTCAGCTCTCCGTTTGCACATGCGCGGGCATGCCGCGAGATGTACGAAGGTTAGGATAGCAAAACGGAATGGGATTGCCCACAGCCAACCCAACGATGCATCTGGTTGTTTCGGCGATCAGCATGATCTCATCACAAGTTGGCTGTCGAGACGGGCTAATATCACTTTTGTGTGACCGGTGCGTCGGGTTCTCCTGCATAGTGCTGGTGTAGCGCTGGTGTTTCAGGGTCGGGAATGCAGGTAGAGGGAGAGAAGTTGGCTGACAAGGACATGAACAAGCACGAGAAGGTGGCCTCTAAGGGGCTGACCCGCTCTGACATCCTCAAATTTGGCGTTCTCGTCATCATCCTCGTAGCTTCCATTGTCATCACGGTAGCGTTCTGGCCCTATATCATGCAGCTCACCAGTCAAGAGGGGATCGAGGAACTCGTCGGGACTGTGAGGGAGGCCGGCCCGCTCGCCGTGGGGGCACTCCTTTTGCTGCAGCTCCTCCAGGTCATAATCGCCTTCATCCCGGGCGAGGTAGTGCAGGTCGCCGCAGGAATGCTGTATGGACCCTTGTGGGGGTCGGTTATCATCCTGGTAGGCGCGTGCCTGTCCACCATCTTGATCTACTACTTGGTGAGAAGGCTTGGGACCCCGTTCGTGTCAAAGATGGTCCCGAGGGAGATGCAAGAGAAGCTGGGCTTCGTCTCCGACACCGCCAGGCTCGAGATCATAGTCTTCGCGCTCTTCCTGATCCCGGGGCTGCCCAAGGACATCATCACCTACGTGATTGCGCTGACTGCGATCAAGCCATCGAGGTTCTTCCTGCTCAGCACCGTCGGGCGCGTGCCGGGGGTCGTGGTCTCGAGCTTCGCGGGGCACACGATCGCCGAGGGCAATTGGATCGTATTCATCGTGCTGGCCGTGGTCGCTCTGGCGGTGATAGCGCTGGTGTATTTCAACCGCGATAAGATCTTCAACCGGCTCGGGGAGGCTTCGAAACAGGAAACCTCCAAGCAGGAGATCAAGTAGGCGCTACCGTGTGTGTGCGGGTTTCTTGCCCAGGTACCAGATGAAGTGGTATTTGAGACGATCGGCCAGAGCCTCCTCCGTGAGTGGGGTAAAGGCTAGTTTTAGGGTGGAGCGGGCGATGTCCTGCGCTGCGTTGGGTCGACGGATCATGTCGCCGCTGTAGACGAGGGGCTTCAGACCTGCGTCGTTTCTGGAGACGAAGCTCAGGGTCTCGAAGAGTTCCCTGGCAGTCTGCACGTGCATGGCGGCTCCCGCCGAGGTGAGCATGCGGACGTTGATCTTCTCCTGGCCGTAAGCCTTACCAACCAGTATCATCGGTATCCTTGCGCACAGACACTCGGTGACGGTGAGTCCGCCGGCCTTGCATATGGCCATGTCGCAGGCGCTCATCAGCTCGGCCATCTCCGTGACGTAGTCGAGGACTCGTACGTTTTCAAGGCCTTCGGCGGCTATGGTCTCTCGGAGTTTGGCGGCGTATCCCGGGTCGGTGCCGGCGATGAACACGAATTCGATGTCCTTGAGCGCGTGCATGCGAGGCATCAGCTCGAAGAGTGTCTCGCGGAAGCGAAGGTACGGACGTGGCAGGCGAGCGCCGGCGAGGACGACCGCGACCTTGCGATTCTTGGGAAGGTCCCATTTCTTGCGTGCGGCCTCGCGGTCGTACTGGATGGTGAACTGGGGGCTGACAGGGATGCCTGTGACCTGTATGCGGCTTTCGGGCACACGCCTAGCGCGAAGCGTCTCGGCCATGTACTCCGATGCTGCGCAGAAGAGATCGGTGTAGAGATGCGGCCACTGCCCCTCGACCTCGTAGTCGGTGGGTACGCAGATGATGGGGAAGTGCTGGTGGGTGACCATGCGCGCCCCGATGGCGATGTTGGCCGCGGTTATGTGGGTGCATACGATGGCGGCGGGCTTGTTGATTTCGACCCACTTGGCAAACTTGGGGAACATCACGTGCAGCCATGCGCTGCCACCGTTCCACAGCAAGCGGCCGGTGTAGGTGAATCTCCAGGTGATGTCATAGATGGGGCGGGTGGGTCCAACGAAGCCGGAGGCGGTCTTATCCCCGTCGATGTAGACGCGCGCGAAGCGCAGGCTGTCCAGTACCTCGACGTAGACATCGTCGGCAACCTCGGGGCAGACCTTCTCGTCGCTCGCGAGCTCGATTCTGAGAGCCTGTGCTATAGCGTCGGCGGCAGCTTTGTGACCGGATCCGACCGAGGCGTGCATCACGAGGATGTTCGGCCTGGGGCCGATCGATGAGATGTCGGGGATCTGGTAGAGGGCACCGGCACCCTGATCTGGGAAGATCATCGGTTCCTGCTGTCCACCCAGAGGGATGTCGTTGTCTGAGATGCCTTCAACCATGGGTGATATCATATCACCCTGAATGAAATCTATCCGCTCTGAGGCGGGGTAAGGAGCGCTCGGGTGTCGCTTTCTCTGGGTATCATCGGACTTCCAAACGTTGGGAAATCGACGTTGTTCACTGCGCTCACGCGTAAGGGAGGGGTTGCGGCGAACTATCCGTTTGCCACGATCGATCCCAACATCGGGATCGTCGAGGTTCCAGACGAGCGACTGCAGAGGCTCGCGGACATCGTCCATCCCGGAAGGATCGTTCCCGCTACCGTGGAGTTTGTGGATATAGCCGGTCTCGTGAAGGGTGCGAGCGAGGGGGAGGGGCTTGGCAACCAGTTCCTCGCCAACATCAGGGAGACCGACGCGATCTGCGAGGTCGTGCGCTACTTCACCGACCCCAACGTCATGCGCGAGGCCGGACGTGTGGGTGACTTCGTGGATCCGCAGGGCGATGTCGACACAATAAAGACCGAGCTCGTGCTCGCCGATATCGGCACCGTGGAGAAGGCTCTTGGGCGCCTGGAGAAGGAGGCGAAGCGAGACAAGGCTAGTCTCCCCAAGTTCGAGATCGCAAAGAGGATGCTCGAGTGGCTCAACGAGGGCAACAGGGCGTCGACGATGGAGATGACCGACGACGAGCGGCAACTTCTGCGCGAGCTTCACCTGCTGACCATGAAGCCGTTCATGTACCTCGCGAACATCGACGAGGATCAGATAGGTGTGGAACTCGAGCCCATCGACGGCATAGTTCCGATCCCGATCTGCGCAAAGACCGAGGCGGAGCTCACCGAGCTGGAGCCGGAGGATGCACGGGAGTATCTGGAGAGTCTAGGGCTTGAGGAGTCGGGTCTTGTGAGGCTCGTCCGGGAGGCTTACAACCTGCTCGGGCTGCACTCGTTTTTCACTGCGGGTGAGATGGAGGTCAAGGCGTGGACCATCCCGCAGGGGGCTAAGGCGCCGCAGGCTGCGGGTGTCATCCACACCGACTTCGAGAAGGGCTTCATCAAGGCGGAGACCGCGAGTTACGACGACTACGTGGATTTCGACGGAGAGGCCGGGTGCAAGGCGGCCGGGAAGCTGCGTATAGAGGGCAAGGACTACGTGGTGCAGGATGGTGACATCATGCACTTCAAGTTCAACGTATAAGGAGACACGATGTCCAACACAACCGGCAATGCCGCCCAGCGTGTGGTGGTTCTTGACTTCGGAGCACAGTACGGCCAGCTTATCGCACGCAGGGTCCGCGACCTACATGTCTACTCCGAGATCGTCTCATGCGATGCGCCGGCGTCTGAGATTGCCGCAATGAACCCGTCTGCGATCATCCTGTCCGGCGGACCCGCGAGCGTCTACGCCGAGGATGCGCCGAAGATCGATCCCGGTGTGCTCGAGCTCGGGGTTCCCGTGCTTGGCTTTTGTTACGGGCATCAGATCATGGCCGTGACGCTCGGTGGTGAGGTCGCGCATTCTGAGGTGGGGGAGTACGGGCCGGCTACGATCGAGCGTGTCGACGGGGGAGCGTCGCGGCTTCTGGGCGACACTCCGGCCAATCAGACAGTGTGGATGAGCCACCGTGATGCCGTAAGTCAGGCTCCTGACGGGTTTGTGGTGACATCGCGCACCGATGTGTGCCCGGTGGCCTCGATGGAGTGTGCCGAGCGCAGGCTCTACTCGACGCAGTTTCATCCCGAGGTGAGGCATACCGAGTTCGGCAGGCAGATTCTCGAGAACTTTCTATTCGGGATCTGCGGGTTGGAGCCAAGCTGGACGATGGACAACATCATCGACGAGAAGGTGTCGCAGATCCGCGAGCAGGTGGGAAACCGCAAGGTGATCCTGGCTCTCTCCGGAGGTGTGGACTCCAGCGTTGTTGCCGCGCTCGTGCATCGCGCGATCGGCGATCAACTCACGTGTGTCTTTGTGAACCACGGGATGCTCCGCAAGGGCGAACCTGAGATGGTGGAGGAGGTGTTCCGCGGGCAGTTCCAGGTGCCGTTGGTGCATGTGCACGCGGAGGAGCGTTACGCAGCGTTGCTTGCCGGTGTGACCGATCCGGAGGAAAAGAGGCGTCGCATAGGTACCGAGTTCTGGAGCGTGTTCTTCGACGAGGCACAGAAGATTGGCGGTGTGGAGATGCTCGCGCAGGGCACGATCTACCCCGACATCATCGAGAGCGGGGCGCGCAAGACCGGAGGCAAGGCCGCGACTATCAAGAGCCACCACAACCTGATCCCGTTCCCAGAAGGGGTTCACTT
>CAYRYP010000081.1:0-4995 GCA_964428485.1 uncultured Coriobacteriaceae bacterium | reverse complement strand
TCCTCAAGCAGATAGGTAATCTCAACCGCAGAGGACGTGGTGCCCGGCATGATAATCTGCTCGAACCTGCCTGTCGGGTACATCTCGCCAAGGAAGTAGAACTCCTTGCTTCCGTCGCCGTCGTTCTTGTTCTTCCTCACAAAGAGATATGGCTTCATCCCGTTCTCCGGGCATCTCCTCAAACGCTCGATCTCTGGCGAATCGAGGGTCCTCGGACTCTTTGAGATCGCAATGAGCTCCCTGTCCGAGACAAACCTGTCCTCGTATTGCGTGGTCTTCGAGATGTCGGGATCCTTCTCATAGTTGATGAACACCGGAAAAGTGTTGGTTCTCTCGTCATATTTGTATCCACCGATGTTCTGACCGTTGACGTTCTTCTCCCAATGAAGCAGGTGACATACTTCCTCGTATGTGTACTTAGCGTCAAGAACCAGCGAGGTCTCACGGTACGTGCTGCTGAAGAGTCTCCTGTTCCTTTCAAGACCGAAGTCGACCACCTCAAGGAGCTGCACGCGGAACCGCTCGTCCCCAAGCGCCTCGAGAAGGGCACGGGTTGGCACATAGGAGTCGTTGTCGATCGCTATCATCTGCACAAATCCCTTAGGGGCCGAGAAGGAGCCACTCAGATACCCCAACACAGAGCGGTCAAACCGGCACTCGCCATCGTTGTGCGAGCCGCGCTGATGCCAGCCAGTTGACGGATCAAACCTTTCGATGACTTCCCGCAGCAGAAGGAGTTCTCCTCTTGACTTGCCGCACCCAAGCTTCTTGGAGACGAACTTGAGCATGAGCTCCTGCGCCTCGCTAAAGGTGATCCCATACTCTGGATCACACCTCGAAAGAAACGCGTGATAGGAGCCATACTTGTTGAAGAGGCGCACAGGGTCGATGGACTCATTGGCATCGAACTCGCACAGCCGCGGTATCCTCCCAAGCATTGACTTGAGCTCCTTGTACTCCTCCTTGAGAAGATTCGCCCTATTGAAGTCACCGCCATCGATGGATTCATAGATACGTGCCTTGGACACTCTGTCAAAACTTATCGTCGAGCATCCCGGAATGAACGAGCTCCCCTCCTTTACGATCACCCTGAGCGTGTCCTTGTTGTAGGTCCGGTCTCCGGTCAGCGCCACGGGCACAAGAAAGTTCTTCTGATAGTTCCCGATGAAGTCCAATATCAGCGTGAACTCCTTGCCCTCGTGCTTACGAAGGCCCCTGCCGATCTGCTGGACGAACACAACCGCCGACTCGGTGCGACGGAGCAGGATGATTTGGTTGAGCGAAGGGATGTCCACACCCTCGTTGAGGATGTCAACGGAAAAGATATATTCGAGCCTCCCCTCCTCAAGGGCCTCGATTGCCTGGTTTCTCGCCTCGTCGGAATCCTCCCCGCTCAAGGCGCACGTCCTGTAACCAAGCCCATTGAAGAGTCTCGAGAGCTCAGCCGCCTCGTCATTGCGATTGCAGAAGATCAGACCTCTGCGCCCCTCCCTCGAGACGGAGTACTCTTCGATCTTCGCCGTGATGTGCCTCACCCTCTCCTCGGAGGCAAGCCTCCCAAACAAGGTGAGATCATCGACAGTCCTGTCATCGATAGCGAGGTCGGCAATGCCGAAGTAGTGGAACGGAACCAGCATGTCGTTTGCGAGGGCATCTTGCAAGGTGATCTGGAACGCAATCACATGATTGAAGAGGGCGCAGACATCAATGCCGTCCGTCCTCCTTGGCGTGGCAGTCATGCCAAGGCAAAACCGCGGCTTGAAATAATCAAGTATTCTCCGATAGCCTGGCGATCCAGCCCGATGCGCCTCATCGATCACGATGTAGTCAAACGCCCTTGGGTCGAACTCATCAAGGTGCCTCGCAACGGTGGAGAACATGGCAAACAAGCATCTGCAGTCCTCATAACCCTTGCCGAGCTCATAGATCTCACAGGGGTATGAATCACCGAGCACCCGCTCGAAGCTCTCCTTAGACGCTTTGAGGATCCTCTGTCGATGAGCCAGGAACAGCATGTGTTCGGGTTTGAAGGATGCGATATCAAACGCTGAAAGGTATGTCTTCCCTGTTCCGGTAGCAGAGACGATCAGAGCCCTGGGTTCCTCTCGCTCATGAAGCTTGACGAGGGCCTGGAGGGCGTGGGTCTGCATTTCGTTTGGCTGGATCCGATCGCGCACCCTCTTCTCTGCGGTCCCGGACTTAAACGAACCCGGCCTGCCTCGGCGGTCGGATGCTCCGACACGCCAGCATCGATCGTACTCGGCAAGCCAGTCATTCGTAAGGGCAACCGTGTTCCCATCTTCCCAAAGCTCATCGAATTGCTTTCGCAGGGAATGCAGCATCCCGCCCTTGTCGAGAGAGTGGAACAGGACATTCCACTCCTGGTTGCACGTCAGAGCCATCTGTGTGAGGTTGGAGCTTCCCACAATTATCGTACTCGTGCTATCCCTGTCGAACAGATAGCACTTTGCGTGAAGGTTACCCTCGTAGACCCTGACCTCCATATTGTCATATTCGATCAATTTTTTAAGTGTATCAGGATTGTTAAAGTTGAGATAGGTCGATGTCAGAAATCTCCCCTTTGTGCCTCGCCTGCGCAGCTCGGACAACACCTCAACAAGAGGCTGGAGGCCGCTTTTGGCAACGAAGGCCACACAAATGTCAAACCGGTCACAAGCCAGCAACTGGCTCTTTATCACCGCCAGAAGGTTCGTTCCCTTCTTTTGGTCGTTGGTGACCAACCTAGGAAGAAAAGCCGCATCAGCTGCAGTGCTATCATCAATAAAACCAAAGCGAAGAGCTAGCTCGAGCTTGTCCGAGCAAGAGTTCCCTGCGGAGGTCAGACCATCAGACAAGTACCTCGTCCCCATGGCCTCATTCATCACCCCCCTAGTCACTATCTCTCTCTGCCAGGATAACAAAGCGCTGGCAGAGAGATGCAAGATACGCGGCAAGCTGATCAGCGGGGCCTTTCTCAAAACCCAGGCAAAAGGGCGCTAGGCATGCCCAAACACACTAGAAAGGAACACGGAGCCGAGCGCTATACTCCAGGCAGCAGCCAGCGAGAGACAGGAGCGGCCATGACCAAGCCACTTCGAAACATCGTTTTTGACATGGGCGGCGTGCTCATGACGTTTGACGGCCCATACTTCGCATCGCTCTTCACGGACTCGCCAGCGGATGCAGCCCAGCTCAACGAGGCCCTCTTTGGGGGACCCATGTGGCCCCTGCTCGACTCGGGCACCATCTCCCACGAGACGGCGGCGCGCTATGCTCGGGCCCACCTGCCCGAGCGCTTGCACCCCAACCTTGAGGAGTGCATCAAGCACTGGCCCGAGCACTCGGCACCCATCCAGGCCACAAACGAGCTCGCCATTCGGCTCAAGGATGAGGGCTATACCCTCTACCTGCTCTCCAATGCCTCGACGCGCATCATGGAGCAGCTCTCCCACATGCCCGCGATGCCCTATCTCGAAGGATACGTCGTCTCTGGCGTGGAGCGCCTCATGAAGCCAGACCCCGCCATCTTCCAGCTCCTGTGCGACCGCTTTGGCCTAGACCCCGAGGAATGCCTCTTCGTGGACGACAACGCGGACAACTGCGAGGGCGCGCGCGTGACGGGGATGCGCTCATTCCACTTCACCGGAGACGTAGACGCTCTTGAGACACATATCCGAGCGCTGTCTGGCAAAAAAGGTGACTAGCGCGCTGCCGCGTTTGTAGTGAGGTCGCCGTGCGTGACATTTCGGGCCCCTGAGCACCCTGTAAGGGACTGATGGCGCAGGCAGCGCTTTTCGCAGCGCACGTCTAGGTCAAAACGGCAACGAGACAAAATGCGGTGCCGCGCCAATGCGCGACACCGCGTCGGACTGACAGTTGCTGTCTGTTACTCCAGGACCCAGCCGGCCGTTGGCGTATCGTCAAGAATGGATGCAAAGTACAGGGCCTTGACCGTGTCTCCCTCGAAGTAGATGGTGCCGGACTTGGTCCCTCCGGCCGCCAGCGTGCCGGACCCAAGCTCGTCTGTGCCATCGATGTAGTACGTTGGGTATTCCTGTGCCCCCGAGGAGTCCTCGCCCTTCCAGTCGTAGGTGTTGTAGCTGGCCCCCTCGTCACCGTTGTTGACGTAGGTCACGTGAATCCCAACGATCTCCGAGCCGTCGTAGTCGGCCAGGCCCATCTCCACGGAGTCCACCGTCACGGAGAGACCGTCATCAAGCTCAATCGTGGTTCCCACGGCAAGGTCCGTGCTCGCCTGCTGGCTGGTCTCGGAATCCGAGGAGCCCTCGTCCGCGGAGTCGTCCGCAGCGTCATCCTCCTGTTCGGTGTCATCAGAGGTTGATGTCCCGACAACCGACGACCCGCTGGTGGCGTCCTCGATGGCGGCACTCAGGGCGCTCTGCGACGCAAGCACCACCATAAGCGCCACGAGGTTCACCACAAGCGCCGCGATGGCAAGGCCCTTGCCCGACTTCTTGCCTCTCATCGTGCCCACCACACCCACGATGGCAAACACGAAGCCAATGAGCCCAATGACAAATGACAGGTTGTTGATAATCGGAATCCAGGACGACACAACTGCCAGGATTCCCAGCACCAGACCAGTCACCGCCATTCCAGAGGTTGGCTTTCCCGTGCTCTTGTCGCTCATATCAGACCTTTCTCCCCGCGCCAAGAGGCGCCACTGGACGTAATGAGCCAAGTATCAGGAAGGCCCTGGGAAGAATCATTAGCTGCGAGCTAATTCGGCGGCGTGCCCCAGTTAGGAACAGCGGACAACGGAATGCAACATTATCGCAGGTAGATATAGGTATCGGGAAGGAGCCCGGACAACACTCCTCAACAGCTTGAAACGCTCCGAACGGGTTTATTCGTACCGGAATTCGTAGCACCCCAGATAAGGGGGAACTCACTACATGAGAGAAAAGGAACGCTAACACGACCGACTGGAAGGCACTCGATGACGCTGAGGACCACGCCTACTTCATGGCGGAG
>CAYRYP010000080.1:0-5046 GCA_964428485.1 uncultured Coriobacteriaceae bacterium | reverse complement strand
AGATGCCAGGGCGGCTACTGTACCAGGGAGATCGTGCGGATACTGGCAAAGGAGCTAGGTATCTCTCCTGAGGAGGTTCGAAAGGATCTGCCGGGGTCGGCACCTGCGGATGTCGATAGGTCTCGACTCCAGGAGCACCCCTGCCAAGACGGGGTCGGCGGAGCCAACGAAGCCGAAGAAGCCTCTGGAGAAGCCCCGCGCGACCAGCGATCCTGCGACGATGCCATGGTGGATGCCTTGGTGGACGTGGTCGTAGTGGGGTCGGGTCCGGCCGGACTCTCCGCCGCGATAGCCGCCCGCGAGCACGGGGCGAGGCGCGTGGTGGTGATCGAGCGCCTGCCTAGGCTAGGCGGCATCCTCCCCCAGTGCATACACACCGGGTTCGGCACCATCGGGTTCGGAGCAAAACTCACCGGACCGGAGTATATCTCTCGTCTGATCGTACATGCTCGCGCGATGGGTGTGGAGCTTTGCGTGGACTGCTCCGTACTCTCCCTCGAAGACGATCGGTCACTGCCGGGAGCAAGGCTTGTGGTCTCGGGGCCGACAGGAACCTCCGAGATGCATGCTAGATCGGTCGTCCTGGCATGCGGGTGCAGAGAGCGGCCGATTGGCACTCTCCCAGTCGAGGGCGAGCGACCTGCGGGCGTGATCTGCGCAGGATCGCTGCAGCACATGGTCAACATCGACCACTGGAACATCGGACGCGATGTCGTGGTGCTGGGCTCCGGCGACGTCGGACTGATAATGGCCAGACGAATGAAGCTGTTGGGAAAGAACGTCAAGGCCGTGCTTGAAGCACGCGACCACTGCGGAGGGCAGCTCAAAAACCGCATCGAATGCCTCGAGCAACACGGGATACCGCTTCAGACCCGCTGCACCGTGACCGCGTTGGAGGGGCACGAGAGGCTGACTGGCGTGGTCGTCTCCAACGTCGATTCCAGCGGGAGGCCCGTCGCGGGCACCGATAGAAGCATCCCATGCGACCTACTGGTGGTGTCTGTGGGGCTGATCCCGGAGACCGACATCGCCCGCGCATGCGGGGCCGTGGGCCAAGACGGGCTGCTCCGCCTCGGCCCGAACCTGCAATCCAAACGCCACCCATGGCTCTTCGCCTGCGGGAACATGCACTACGTCCACACCCTTGCCGACGATGCCGCAGCAGATGGCAGCGTGGCGGGCGCAAATGCGGCGGGGTACGTGCTGAGAACAGGCTGCTCTACAAGAGCGCCTGAGCCAAGGAAGGGAAACGGCCCCGAAGGGCGGCTGGGTCCAGACCAGCTAATCTGCACCGAGTGCCCGAAGAGCTGCATCCTGACCGTCAGGGACGGGCGGGTACTAGGCTACTCCTGTAACCGTGGGCTCGACTGGGCTAAGTTGCTTCTCTCTGGAGGAACCCGGCGCGAGTGAGGTTCGCGCCCAAACGGCAGCTCGCACCCAAACAGCCCGCCGCCGGCTATCCTCCCATGATCTGCTGCAGAACGAACACCTTGTCGCCATCGAGGACCTGATCGTCGAGCTTGGCGGGCTTGCCGTTTCTCATGACGATCGTGATGTCCAGCAGGTTCGGAACCGCCTGGGCACCAGATTCGCTGAGGCTCTTGTCGATGAGCGTCCTTATCGTCTCCTCCTCGGAGATCGGAAAGTCCCCACCGACGTATCCCCCGGTGTACTCCCTGCAAACGTATCTAATGTTTGCCTGCATACCCACTAGCCCTCCGGGTAAAGAACAGATATAACATCCTCGAGGCCACCGAGATCCTCGAGTGTCTCTTTCAAGGGTATCGCGGTCTCGACATCGATTCCCATGACCTCGAAGAACTTGTCGGCCATGGTCTCCGGGTCGATCGTGACCCCCTCGAGCGGGCCGACCTGAAGCGGTGGGATACCCAGCATCCTTTCGTCCATGTAGAAGTCCTTGCGACGCAGTCCTTCGCGGATGTTGAAGGCCTGCCTCATCATGAAAATGCGCCTGCCGGTGCGATCGAACTCCTCCGGGGAGAGATCAAAACCCGTCACTGCGTTGATCATCCTGCGCGCGGCGTCGGGACACAGGGCGAAGTGGGCGAAGTCGCAGAACCCTCCGGAGTTGTTCATCTCCTTGTACGCGGTGAGTTCGGCGTCCTGCGGCCCCTTGTCGTCGTAGCGGTACTTGACCTCCGGTGGCTCATTCCCGCACAGAGGGCCGAGCCCGCCCTTGGTGTGGCGTCCTGGACTGGGGTCGTAGATGTAGGTTCTGGCCAGCCCCGGCCCGAGCCTCGGATCGTGCTGGGCGATCTCGATCCCGCTGGCGGTGCACAGCGCGTAGTGGCCGCGCCCAAGATGGTTGGCCGCCCAACGAGAGCCGTGCTGCAAAATGGCACCAAACCCCTCGCCCTTACACATAGCCTCTGTCATCTGCACAATGGCCTCGGAATTGCCCCATTTAAGATCGATCCCGCAGGTCTCGTCGATGCCAAGCACACCGTCGCTGTAGAGCTCCATCGCCCATGCGATGGTGCCGCCAGCGGAGATGGTGTCGATGCCGTACTCGTTTAGCAGATGGTTGGCCATGCAGATGGAGTCGGTGTCGGTGTTGAGCATCATCGGGCCGAAGCCACCCGTGGTCTCGTACTCGGGTCTTCCGCTGTGCTCGTACTTGACGTCCATGTACTCGAACTCGTAGATGGCACCGCAGCCAAGGTTGCAGGAGTTGCACGCGAACTTCTTGACCTTGTACTTGGGGTCCATCGTCTGCGCGCTCGCGGCAGCGTAGTCATCTGGGTCGATGTCGGCGATGGAGGCTCCCGCCCAGTTCTTGACGGAGGCATCGCCTGCGATCACGGATGCCTCGTAGTCGCCACCAGTGCCGAATTCGAAGAACTTCTGGAAGTTGGCGGTGATTGGGCTGTCCTTACTCCAGGCTATCGACTCCTTGTTGATGGCCTTGAGCTCGTCGGGATCGGCCTTGTCAATCCTGTGCTTACCTCGGACAACGACCGCCTTGAGCATCTTGGAACCCATGACAGCGCCGCATCCACCACGACCAGCGGCTCTGTGGGAGTCGTTCATGATGCAAGATGTGAGCGCCTGACGCTCTCCGGCCGGCCCGACAAGAGCGATGCCAATGCGCTTGTCGTCGAGTTCCTCCTTGATGGCCTCCTCACAGGCGGTGGTGGTAAGCCCCCAGAGATGCGATGCATCGCGGATCTCAGGGACGCCGTCGTCGACGAACAGGTAGACCGGCTTGTCGGCGATACCCCTAATGAATATGCCGTCGACGCCGGCCTGGCGCATGTAGGGCCCAAAAGAGCCGCCGGAGTTGGCGTCGTTCCAACCCTGGTAGACCGGCGACTTGTTGACAACCATGTACCTGCCACCCATAAATCCCGCGCTTCCGTTGAGCGTTCCGGTCATGAAGCCGAGAACGCTGTCGGGTCCCAGGGGGTCGGCATGGGCGGGCATCTCGTTGAACAGGATCTTGGCCCCGATGCCGTACCCTCCTATGAAATCATGAGCGATCTTCTCGTCCAGGGGCCTCATCTCGAACTCCCCTGTGGACAGATCAACAAAAAGCAGCTGACCAGCGTATCCCTTCATCGAAACCCCCAGCAAACAAGCGGTCTTTAGATCAAAATAAAACCACTCCGAACGATCGATCCCGTAAGTCTAGCACAGCCAGAATTGGACGAATCGCATCTGAAAGCACGATATCGGCCGCGTTTGATTGTGATTTTGCACAAAGGTCTATCGGATCCGGTAGTCAACTATGAATTCGTTGTTCTACGGCGAAACGAAACAGCTTGTCGATTGACATCAACAATTGAAGGAGATCCTCATGAGCCCATCATATGACCCGAGAGAAGCCGCCGAGGAGTTCTTCACGCTCGACCCGGAACAAGTCGCTCATCTGGCGCTCTGCTTCGAGAGATCCCAGGCGTCGCTCAGCGAGCACGCGACCCGAGACAGCGAGGCCGTTTACGAGATGGAGGGGACGCGCGGGATCGACCCCATAAGAACCCCATTCACCGCCGACGTAGACCGCGTCATCAACAACCCGTTCTTCACACGTACCGCCGACAAAACCCAGGTATTTTCGCTCTACCGCAACGATGACATCACCAGGCGCGGCTTCCACATACAACTCGTAGCGCAGACCGCGGTCAAGATAGGTGCGGCACTGGGCCTGAACCTGCCGCTCATCCAGGCAATCGGCCTCGGGCACGATGCCGGACACACTCCGTTCGGACATGCGGGCGAACACTTCCTCAGCGAGATCTACCATGAGCGCACTGGGAGGTACTTCAACCACAATGTCCACAGCGTCCGGGCGCTCAGATCCGTGGCACCGTGCAACCTCTCTCTGCAGACTTACAATGGGATGCTGTGCCACTGTGGCGAGAACAACTTCGCCGAGTACGCGACCGAGCCCTGCCCCACCTTCGCCGATCTCGACGCTCTGATGGAGCGTTGCTACACAGAGAAGGGCCTGTGCCACTATCTGCGCCCGAGCACGCTGGAGGGCTGCGTGGTGAGGATCTGCGACATCCTGGCCTACCTGGGAAAGGACCGACAGGACGCCCTGAGCACCGGGGTGATAACGCGCGACGAGTACTATCTCGACAGCTTCCTCGGCACTAACAACAGCGAGATCATCCGAAACGCCAGCGTCAACATCGTCAAGAACAGCCTCGGACGCGACTGCATTGCGATGGATCCCGAGGTCAGCGACGAGATCCGCCGGCTCAAGGCCGCCAACTACGAGTCGATATACAGCTATGACGGCCCCAACGGCGTGCTGTCCCAGGTGGTCAGACCGATGATGCACGAGATGTATGTGAGACTGATCGACGACCTCGAGCATGGCGACGAGAGCTCGCCGGTCTTCACCGCGCACATAAACGCCTGGTTCATAGAGAACCGCAACCCCGGCTACGCGTCCAACCCGCCGGATGAGATCGTCACGGACTACATTGCCTCGATGACCGACGACTACTTCATAGCGCTCTACAAGCACCTGTTCCCCAACGACCCGAAGAGCCAACTTGAGCTCTACGAGCCGTACTT
>CAYRYP010000079.1:0-5203 GCA_964428485.1 uncultured Coriobacteriaceae bacterium | reverse complement strand
CCTGGACGGGAGGTCAAGATGTCCGATTCGCGCGCGAGGCGCATTGCGATAAAGGTCGGCGACGTGGTGAGGATGCGCAAGCCGCATCCCTGCGGATGCTCCGACTGGCGCGTGACGCGTGTGGGAATGGACGTGGGCCTGGAGTGCCAGGGGTGCTCGCACCGCGTTATGATGCGACGCGCCGTGTTCGAGAAGAATTACCGGTGCCATCTCGACCAGAACAACGATCCGGCTCCCGGGAACCGCGGGGTGCAAGGATGAACGAGCAGCGTGAGCGCGGGTTTCTTGCCGAGATGGCGCGGATGGCGCGGCCCGGATACCCCCTTGTCCTCATGGTGAGCGGTGGGAGCGACTCCACCGCAATGTGCCTTGCGGCCTGCGAACTTGCCGATACGTGCGGCGAGAGCGGCCAGCCAGCACTCGAGAGGGATCTCGTCACCGTGCTCCACGTCGACCACCAGCTGCGAGACGCCGACTCCGACGGAGATGCGCTGTTCGTCGAGAGGCTCGCCGGACTCTGCGGCTTTCGGTTCGAGCTTGAGAGGATCGACATATCCTCACGCAGCGGTGAGTTCGACAATAACATGGAGAACACCGCAAGGCATATGCGATACGAACTGGCCTCTAAGCTACTGGACTCCATGTGCGACGAGACCGGGGTTAGTCGCTCAAGCGGCATGATCTGGACCGCACACACGCTCGATGACCGGGTCGAGACTTTCTTCATGAGATCGATAGTGGGCACAGGCCCGGGCGGGCTCGCCTCAATCGTAAGAGAAAACGGCAGAGTCGCCCGTCCGCTCCTGAGTGTTACGAGGCGCGAGCTTCGGGATTACATATTGTCAAGAGTCGCAGAACTCGGATGGCAGCTGGACGACGAGGCCCGATCCCAGGTTCCAGGCGGCCTTTGGAGAGAGGATGCTACCAACCACGATCCCTCCGCCGGCTTCCGCGCGTTCGTAAGAAACGAGATCATCCCCACGGCGATGTTGGTGAATCCCGAGCTACCGCAAACATTGGAGCGGACGATGGATCTCATCGCCGACGAGAGCGCCTTTGTCTTCGAGCTTGCGGACAAGGAGGGGCGGCGTCTCTCCCGAAAGCTCCCCGCGGGGCTTGTGGGGATCGACGCGAGGGGGCTTGCGGAGCTGCATCCCGTGATCGCGCGAAGGATAGTCTACAGAGCGTGCAGAAGCGCGATGCCCGAAGTCGCCCGGATCGACCGAGCGCACGTCGATGCCATCGTGAAGGGCGCAGGCGCTCCGGGTTTCTCGATCGATCTTCCAGGCGGGATACCCGTCAGAAACGAATCCGGGGTCCTGGTCTTTGGGCGCGTCAATCCAAAGGACCCCCTCGCCGCCGCGCTGGTCGAAGGCGTCTCCCTGCCCGTCCCCGGAATCGCATCTGCAGAGAGCTTGCACCTGGAGGCGAGAGTGGTCGACATCGAAGACGGGAAGACCTCCGACCCGGTTGAGTTCGCACGGCGCCTTGCGGGTGAAGACGGAGATGCGGACGGCCACGGGAGGTGCGAGGCGATCTTAGACCTGGACAGGGTGATCGAGTCGTGCCCCGATGAAAAAGCCGCGCTCTTCGCTACGCGTCGCAAAGACGGCGACCGCTTCTGTCCCCTGGGTATGGAAGGGAGATCCAAGAAGCTCTCCGACGCCCTCACGGACGCAAAAGTGCCACGTTCGTGTCGGGATCTCACTATCGTGCTGCGAGTCGGTTCTCCGGATTCCTCCCTCATCGCATGGGTCGAGGGCGTTGGGACCGACAGTCGCTTCGCGGTCTCCGAGGCCACCCGCAAGCTGGTTCTCCTCATGCGCGGGTCTGCCGTCAGCTAGGCGCTGCGCATACTACGCTCCACGCTCGGGGCGAGTTAGAGGTGTCTCGCCTATCCGGCAGCGTCTCCGCGGTCATTTGAAGCATCTAAGATCTTGTGGCCATACTCCGTGCGACCCATCGATCGCTCGGCTATGGAGTCCAGCACCTCAGCCAAGTCGTCCGGCAGGCTGTCTCTGAACCTCATCGTCTCCCCGGTGATCGGATGCTCGAACTCGAGCCTGTAAGAGTGGAGGAACTGCCTGTTCAGTCTGAGATTGGCCTTCTCGGATCCGGCGCCGTACATCTGATCACCCACAACGCAGTGGCCGATATAGTTCATGTGCACCCTTATCTGGTGGGTGCGCCCACTGAACAGTTTGCACTCCACTAGGGTGAACCCGTCGTCGAACCTTCCGGCCTCGAAGCGCTCGAGAACCGTGAAGGTGGTCACCGCCGAACGGGCCGAGAGAGAGTCACTTATCGCCATCTTGAGGCGAATCTTGGGATGGCGCCCTATGGGGGCGTCGATATAGCCCGTGTCCTTGGCGATGTAGCCGTGGACGAGGCTGATGTAGCGCCTGTCGATGTTTCGGGTGCGGATGCCGTCCTGGAGGATGTAGCCGTACTCGTCCGTCTTGGCCGCAAGCATGAGGCCCGAGGTGTCCATGTCGAGCCGGTGCACGATGCCCAGGCGGTCCTCGCCTTGGAGGTTTGCGAGATGGTCGCGCCCGCAATGGGCTATCAGCGCGTTGACGAGCGTGTCGCCGAAGTGTCCTGGGGACGGATGGCAGACGAGGCCGGCGGGTTTGGATATCACGAGCATCCCCTCGTCCTCGTAGCGCACGTCGAGATCGATGTCGTAGGGATCGAGGTCGAGCGGCTCGGGTTCGAAGAGCTTGAAGGTAATCTCATCACCAGAGCGCATCTGCTGGTTCTTGGAGGGAGACTTGCCGTTGACGAGCACGTCCCCACGCGCTATCGCCTTGGCCGCGGCTGAGCGGCTCACGAAGCCGGGAGTAGAGCCCAGCACGACATCCAGGCGCATCCCGTCCTCGTCTGGGGTGACGTAGTGAAAGCCGCTAAAGGAATCACTTGCCATCGTCACTCGTCTCCTCAACACTCTTGCTCGAAAACGGGCTCAGCGGATGGAAGAAGATGAACAGGATCCAGATTAAGATTCCCACAGTGATGCAGATGTCTGCGACGTTGAACACCGGGAAGTCGATGAACTCGACCTTGATGAAATCGACCACATACCCGAAAGCAATGCGATCGATGGCATTTCCCAGCGCCCCAGCCAGTATCGCGCCGAGCGTGGCGGCTTCGAAGGCGGGGTGCTTGCGGTACTTGATGAGGTAGACGATAATGACGGCGCATATTACCGCCGAAATCGCCACGAAGATCCACCTCATGCCCTCGAGCATCCCGAAGGACGCCCCCTTGTTGTAGACGAGCGTGAACCCCACGACCCCAGGGATGAGATCCGAACCACCCTGGGAAAGTGCGTCGACCGCCCATATCTTGGTGAGACGATCGATCACGAGAAGCACAACGGCGGCCACCGCGAACAGGGCCGCCGCGCACTTTCTGCTTGCAGGTCTTCCAAAAGATCGGGCCACGTCTCTCCTAGTTTGTCGAGAGAGCCTGCAAGCAGCGCTCGCAGACGCCCTCGTGCTCACCCTCGGAGACGAGCTCGCGATGGTTCCAGCACCTTGGGCACTTCTCCATGCTGCTCACACTCACCGAAGCCGACAGCTCGTCACCGTCGGAGAAGGCGACGTTGGCGACGATGAAGAGCTCCTCGAGGGTGCCCGCAGGTAGCGACTCGAGTGCGGAGCGAGCCTCGGAGGGCGCGGATATCACGATCTCGGCCTCCTGGCTCTTGCCGATCATGCCCTCTCCCCTTGCAGCCTCGATGGCGCGGGTCACGACCTCGCGAGCGTCAAGGACGTGTGCGAACAGTCCGGCGACCCTCTCCGCATCGTCGGCGGGGACCGCGGGGTTGAAGGTCTCGGGCTCGGGCCAGCCTGCGAGTTGCACACTCACCGGCCTGCCGTCGCGGTTGCGCATCGTCTCGGGGTAGAGCTGCCATGCCTCCTCGGCGGTGAAGCTCAGGATGGGCGAGAGCATACGGACGAGCGCGTCGAGGACGTTGAGAAGCACGGTCTGAGCACTGCGGCGCGCCTGGGAGCCGGGGGCCTCCGCGTAGAGACGGTCCTTGAGAGCGTCGAGGTATACAGCCGAGAGATCCCCGACAACGTACTCGTAGAGGAAACGGTAGACCTGGTGGAACTTGTACTCCTCGTACGCCTCGGTCACGTTCGAGACTAACTGTGAGAGGCGGACCATCGCCCATTGATCGACGGGCAGCAGGTCGTCCCACGCCACGGCGTCGCGCTCGTCGTCGAAATCGAAGAGGTTGCCGAGCAGGAAGCGCAGAGTGTTGCGGAAGCGCCTGTAGGCATCGGATACCTGCTGAAGCACCTTGTCATAGATGCGAACGTCCTGCGAGTAGTCGACGCTCGACACCCACAGACGCAATACGTCGGCGCCATACTTGTTGGTGACCTCGGCGGGGTCGATGCCGTTGCCCTTGGACTTCGACATCTTCTCGCCGTTCTCGTCAACGGTAAATCCGCAGTGCATGACCGACTTGTAGGGCGGCACACCATAGGCTCCGACGCTAGTGAGCAGCGCCGACTGGAACCACCCGCGGTGCTGATCGGATCCCTCAAGGTACATCTCGGCGGGGAAATGAAGGCCCTCGTCCGCGCGCTTCTTGCACACGCTGGTGTGGCTCACTCCGCTCTCCCACCACACATCGAGGATGTCGCTCTCGGGTTTGAGATCGGCGCAGCCGCAGACATGGCAGGTGACTCCCTCGGGCAGATACTCCTCAGGCTTGCGGATGAACCACGCGTCGGCCCCCTCGCGCTCGAACAGGTCGATCACCGCGTCGAAAGTCTCCTCGGTGGCCACGGCAGAATCGCACTTGACGCACTTGAACACTGGGATCGGCACACCCCACGACCTCTGGCGCGAGATGCACCAATCGGGGCGGTCGGAGACCATGGAGCCAATGCGGTTGGAGGCCCACTCGGGGATCCAGCGCACACCGGTGTTTATGGCCTCGAGCGCCTTGTCGCGCAGTCCGTAGGCGTCCATCGAGACGAACCACTGGTCAGTAGCGCGGAAGATCACAGGCTGATGACAGCGCCAGCAGTGTGGGTAGCTGTGCTCGATCTCCTTCTCGGCGACCAATGTGCCGCGCTCGCGCAGCCACTCGATGATGACCGGGTTGGAGGCGTCGGTGTCGAGCCCCTCAAACGGGCCGGCCTCGGAGGTGAGACAGCCGTTGTCGTCGACGGGCATCAGCAGC
>CAYRYP010000078.1:0-5282 GCA_964428485.1 uncultured Coriobacteriaceae bacterium | reverse complement strand
AAGCATCTCGTCTACTTCCTTCCTTCGCCACGGCGATGACGCTGCGGGCGCGAGGTTCCCTCGAGCGCCGGCTTGGGGGTCTCCATTCCAGGAAGTTTCTCCCCGTGGTAGACCCACACCTTCACGCCGATGGAGCCCATCGTGGTCGACGCGATGGAGAACCCGTAATCGATCTTCGCACGGAGGGTGTGCAGGGGGACTCTACCCTCCCTGTACCACTCCCTGCGGCACATCTCAGCACCGCCGAGACGGCCGGAGCACTGCACCTTGATGCCGAGGGCACCGGACTTGACGGCGGACTGAACAGCCTTGCGCATCGCACGGCGGAAGGCCACGCGTCCCTCGAGCTGCTCCGCAATCGACTGGGCGATCAGCGTAGCGTCAAGCTCGGGGCGCTTGATCTCGATGACATCGATGTCCACGTGGATCCCGGCGATCTGCTGGAGCTCCTTGCGGAGCTGCTCGATCTCCGAGCCCTTCTTGCCAATCACGATGCCCGGGCGGGCAGTGGTGATGATGATCTTGATCTTCTCGCCAGCACGCTCGATCTCGATGGATGAGACAGCAGCGCGCTCAAGCCTCTTGCGGAGGTACTTCTTGATCTCAAGGTCATTGGCGAGGTTCTTGGCGTAATCCTTGTCGGCGTACCAACGACTCCTCCACTCCTCGGTGATACCGAGGCGGAACCCTATCGGGCAAACCTTCTGTCCCATTGGCTACTCATCCCCTCTCGGAGCGACTTTGACGGTGATATGGCTCGAACGCTTACGGATCCTGGCAGCGCTTCCCCTAGCACGGGGACGGATCCTCTTCAGAGTCGGGCCTTCATCGACATAGGTCGTCTTCACGAAGAGATCGTTGATGGGAAGACCAGCCTGGCCGGCGTTGGCAACCGCGCTGTTGAGGCACTTGAGGACAACCTCGGCGACATCCCTGTCGCAGAAGGCGAGGATCTCCCTGGCCTCGTCAACGCCTTTGCCGCGGATCATATCCACGACCATGCGTGCCTTTCGGGGAGAGACCCTGACGTAACGTGCGATAGCATGCGCTTCCATCGCTTACTTGCCCTCCTTCTTGTAGCCGCGGTTGGTGCGGGTCGGCGCGAACTCGCCGAGCTTGTGACCGACCATCGACTCGGTGACATAGACCGGAACGTGCTTGCGTCCATCGTGGACCGCGATGGTGTGACCCACCATCTCCGGGAATATGGTGGAGGCACGAGACCAGGTCTTCACAACCTCCTTGGTACCAGCCTCGTTCATCGCCGCGATGCGGCCGAGGAGTCTGGGCTCTACGTAGGGGCCCTTCTTCAAACTTCTGCTCACAGAATTTCTCCAATCCAAGCTGGCCGCTACTTGCTGCGGCGGCGAATGATGAGCCTGCTCGAAGCCTTCTTCTTGTTGCGGGTGCGATGGCCTTTGGTGGGCTTGCCCCACGGGGTGACCGGGTGGCGTCCTGCGGACTTGTTCTTGCCCTCGCCGCCTCCGTGCGGATGGTCGACGGGGTTCATGACAGTGCCTCGGACGGTGGGCCTGACGCCCGCCCAGCGCTTGCGTCCGGCCTTTCCGATCTTGATGTTGGAGTGCTCGGCGTTGCCGACCTCGCCAACCGTAGCCCTGCAGGTGAGCAGGACACGGCGCATCTCGGAGGAGGGAAGGCGCAGAATCGCGTACTTGCCCTCCTTGGCCATCAGCTGCACGGAGGTTCCGGCGGAGCGGGCCATGGCGGCACCGCGACCGGGCTGCAGCTCAACGGCGTGGACCAGCGTACCGACAGGGATGTCGGCCAGCTGCAGAGCGCATCCGGGCTTGATGTCCGAATCCGGTCCGGAGGTGACGATGTCGCCGACCTTGAGTCCCTTGGGATGGAGGATGTAGGCCTTCTCTCCGTCGACATAGTGAAGAAGGGCGATACGAGACGACCTGTTGGGATCGTACTCGATGGTGGCAACCTTCGCAGGCACCCCGTCCTTCTTGCGCTTGAAATCGATGATGCGGTACTGCCTCTTGTGGCCGCCGCCCTTGTGCCTGCAGGTGATTCGTCCGTTGTTGTTGCGCCCAGCCTTCTTAGGCAGAGCGGTGACGAGCGACTTCTCAGGCTTGTTCCTCGTAATCTCCGCGAAGTCGGAGACGGTCTGGAAACGCCTTCCAGGCGACGTCGGCTTGTACTGCTTGACTCCCATTTTCTCTCCTAACAGTCCGATTGCCGCAGGGCCTCTGGGAGCGTCATGGCGGTAAGTCTGCCAGATCGCAGCGGGCGATCCCGCCGCGTCCCGGTTTGCCATGAGCCCTGTCGACTCCGGACTACCACGGCCCCGTGCGTATCCATATTAGGCATCTGGATATCTCACTGGGCCCCTTGCGTTGTCTGCCCCCGATAAGAGGGCTTGAAAGCGCCCTGACCGGCAAGACCGGACAGGGCGGTATCCACTGCTCTACTAGCTACCGTAGATGTCGATGCTGTCACCAGCAGCAAGCTTGACGGTAGCCTTCTTCCAGGTGCGGGTGCGTCCGAGCGCATACCTGACGCGCTTGGGCTTGGACTTCACGTTGACCGTGTTGACCTTGAGCACCCTCACATCAAAGATGTCCTCGATCGCCTTGGCGATCTCAATCTTGTTGGAGGTCTTCGCCACCTCAAAGGTGTAGCGGTTCTCCTCGATTTGGTCGTAGGAACGCTCGGTGATGATCGGGCGGATAATTACCTCACGGGGATCCTTGTTCATTTGGCGAGCACCTCCTCGATGTACTTGATGGAGGACAGGGTGAACACGAGGCTCTTGTTGTCGATGAAGTCGAGGGTGTTCGACTGTCTCATCGTGATGATCCTCATGCCCGGAATGTTGCGGAACGACAGATAGGTGTTGATGTCGTCGTCACCGATCACAAGGGTAATGCGACCATCGAGATCCATAGACTTGAGGAACGCAATCGCATCCTTGGTGCGAGGGTTCTCAAAGTCGAGGCTGTCGACGACCCTGATCTCGTCGTCGGCAAGCTTCGCGGAGAGCGCGG
This sequence comes from uncultured Coriobacteriaceae bacterium, assembly GCA_964428485.1. Classification (GTDB taxonomy): domain Bacteria; phylum Actinomycetota; class Coriobacteriia; order Coriobacteriales; family CADBOM01; genus CAZPAN01. The sequence goes on along the minus strand of CAYRYP010000078.1, from coordinate 2,268 downwards.
AGCGCATCGCGAGCTTCACCACCTTCGCAGGGACCTTGAAGGCGTAGCTGCGGGGATGCGGTCCGAAGACGGTGCCACCACCCCTCCAGTGAGGCGCGCGGGTGGAACCCTGGCGAGCATGGCCGGTGCCCTTCTGGCGCCACGGCTTCTTTCCACCGCCCCTGACCTTACCGCGGGTCTTGGTCTGATGTGTTCCCTGACGGCGGGCCGCCATCTGGGAGCGGACCACCTCATGCATCACATGCATGTTGGGCTCGATGTCGAAGACGGACTCTGCGAGCGCAACGTCATCGATCTTCTCGCCCTTCTGGTTGTAGACACTGATGTTTGCCATTGTTCAGATGCTCCTTCGGCGCTCGGGCGACCTAGTTGGCCTCGCGGATCATGAGCAGGCCGTTGTTGGCGCCCGGAACCGCTCCCTTGACGAGGATTACGTTGTGCTCGGCATCGACGCGGACAACCTTCAGGTTGCGGACGGTGACACGCTCGTCACCCATGTGCCCGGCCATCCTCACGCCCTTAAAGACGCGGGAGGGATAGGCGCACTGTCCGATGGAACCGGGGGCGCGATGGAAGTGCGAGCCGTGCCCGCCGGGGCCTCCGCCAAAGCCGTGGCGCTTGATCACGCCGGCGAAGCCCTTACCTTTGGAAGTGCCGGTTACGTTGACCTTCTCGCAATCGGCCAGCGTGTCAACGGAGATGACCTCCCCCACCTCGTGGGCAGAGGCGTCGTCAACCCTGACCTCGCGCAGGTAGCGCATCGGCTTGATGGCAGCCTTGGCGAAATGGCCAGCCATCGGCTTGTTGACCAGCTTCTCGCGGATATCTCCGAAGCCGATCTGGATGGCCTCGTAGCCATCCGTCTCCTTGGTCTTAACCTGCGAGACGACGCACGGCCCGGCCTCGATCACCGTTACCGGCACGATCTGGTCGTTATCATCCCAGACCTGTGTCATCCCGAGCTTACGACCCAGAATCATCTTAGCCATAATCTCTATCCTTGCCTTCATGTGGTCATGAGCCCACGGCTCCCTAGCCGCCCTCAGCGGACCACGCTTCCGTTACAGCGCAGGTTGCCCACGGATCGCCCACCACGTGCGAGCATCCGTGCTGGCAAAAAGCGCAACCTGTGCATTATAACCTGTTAGAGCTTGATCTCGATATCAACACCCGCCGGAAGGTCAAGCCTCATCATGGAGTCGACCGTGGAGGGGGTGGGCTCTAGGATATCGATGAGCCTCTTGTGGGTGCGCATCTCGAATTCCTCGCGGCTGTCCTTGTTGACATGGGGCGAGCGGATGACGCAGTAGATGTTGCGCTCGGTGGGCAGCGGAACCGGGCCGGAGACCTTGGCGCCGGTCTTGATTGCGGTCTCCACTATGAGCTTGGTCGACTTGTCCACGATCTCGTGATCGTAGCCCTTCAGTCGGATCCTTATCTTCTGGGTAGCCAACTTCAGTACCTCCATCGCTTGCAGGCGGGGCAACCTCCCCCGCCGGATAACCTGGTCGAATCAGACCCCGTAGGGCCTAGTCCCCGCCTACTTGGAAGCAGAGCTCTTGGTGACGATCTCCTCCGCTATACCCTTGGGAACAGGCTCATAGGATTTGAACTGCATCGTGTAGGATGCACGTCCCTGGGTGAAGGAGCGAAGGTCGGTCGCGTAACCGAACATCTCAGACAACGGGACATTGGCCTTAACGACCTTAGCGCTGGCGCTGTCCTCCATACCCTGAATGTTGCCCCTCTTAGAGGAGAGGTTGCCCATAACGTCTCCCATGAAGTCCTCGGGGGTCTCAACCTCGACGGCCATGTAGGGCTCGAGAAGGATGGGATCGGACTTGCGCAGAGCCTCCTTGATCGCCATCGAACCCGCGATCTTGAACGCCGCCTCGGAGGAGTCCACCTCGTGGTAGGAACCGTCCTTGAGAGTGACCTTTATGTCGACGGTCGGGAAACCGGCCATAACACCGCTCTCAAGAGCCTCCTGGATCCCCTTGTCAACGGAGGGGATGTATTCCTTGGGGATAACGCCTCCGACGATCGCGTTGACGAACTCGTAACCCTTGCCGGGCTCCTGCGGCTCCATGTCGATGACAACATGTCCGTACTGGCCGCGTCCACCACTCTGCCTCTTGAAGATTCCGGTGACATTCTCGACGGCATGCCCAGCTGTCTCGCGGTAGGCGACCTGCGGCTTTCCAACGTTGGCCTCGACCTTGAACTCGCGGGTGAGTCTGTCGATGATGATCTCGAGATGTAGCTCGC
>CAYRYP010000077.1:2409-5441 GCA_964428485.1 uncultured Coriobacteriaceae bacterium | reverse complement strand
GGCTAGGTCAACGAAATCCCAAGTAGTGTTAGTATGCAGAGGAAGAACATTCACCCGGAACGTTTAGGCGCTTATGTGCCACCATCCGGGAATGGGTGTAGGAGATCCCTCCCGCCGTTGCGCGCGGGTAGGGGACGAGAGAAGGGGAGTTGATGAGAAGGACCAGGATCGTAGGTGCGACGGCGCTTGCCGCCCTTGCACTTGGCTCGGGTCTAATGCTCTATGGATGCGGGCCGCAGGGAAGCAAGGAGGTGACGCTCGAGCCCACGATCAGCGGATCCAGTCTCGTTACCGAGGGAACGCTCACCGTTGGAGTCGATTCGACCCTCGCCCCGTTCGGTGGGATCTCCAGCGGGGAGATCATCGGTGTGGATGTCGACATAGCTGCGGCCATTGCCACGGAGCTCGGGCTGCAGCTCGAGATCGTCGATACCAGCGGCGAGAATGTGGTCAACATGCTCCAGGACGGCGAGATCGACATCGCCATGAGCATTACGGTTGCCCAGACCCAGAACACTGAGGTCGCTACGATCGGCCCATATCTCGAGAACGGGCCCGCGCTCTTCGGACTCGACACCGACGGGACCAGCGTCGACCTTGATCAGCTGACCAACTCCAAGATAGGCGCGTACACCAACAGCATCGCATCTAGGACAGCCTCCGCTTACTGCGGAACCTCCAACCTGGTTACCTACACCTCGCTCTCGGAGGCCTTCGAGGCGCTGGTGAACAACGAGATTGATTATGTTGCGTCCGACTCGGTGGCGGGCGGTTATCTCTCGATGTCCTACGAGGGAGTCGGCTACGCGGCGTTCCTCGACGACCCCTCCGGCGTCTACCTCGGGGTTCTTCAGACCAACACCACGCTGTCAGATGCCGTCCTCGACGCTCTTAGCACCATAGAGAGCAACGGGGTCCTGAGCACCATCGCCGCGAAGTGGACCGGGATCGACTGCGCGAGCAACGTGATGCCCACCTCCGAGATCACTCTCAACGAGCCGGTGACCACCACATCGTCTAGCTCCGAGGACGAGGGCGAGGACGAGGACGAGGATTCCGAAGACGTCGAGTAGCAGGCCAACCTAGAGAGGAGATGCCCTATGGACATCAACATCACTGGAAGAAAGATGACGGTCTCGGACGCGCTGCGCGACTACGTGAACCAGAAGGTTGGTGCCGCGCTCAAGACATTCGACATCTCCCCGATGAAGGTCGACGTCGTGCTGCGCGTGGAGAAGAACCCGGCAAACCCCAACCCGGCGGTTGCCGAGATCACGCTGGCCGTCAAGAAGCATTTCATCCGTACCGAGGAGGCCGGCGAGGACATGTATGCGGCGATCGACATAGCCGCCGCAAAGGTGTCTAGGCAGCTCCGCAAGTACAAGACCAAGGTCATCGACAAGAAACTGCGCTCGACTAAGCCCTCCGAGCAGATCGAGCGCACCGACTCCCTCGAGGCGATCGCCGCCGATATCGAGCGTGAGGAGAGCGTTGTCAAGGTCAAGGAGATCCAGCTCGAGCCGCTTAGCCAGGAGGAGGCTCTCATTCACATCGACCTTCTGGGTCACGACTTTTTCCTCTACGAGGACAGGGACTCCGGCGAGGCGTGTGTGGTCTACCGTCGTCGCGGTGGTGGATATGGCCTGATAAAAGGGGTCCGCTCCTAGGCTTGCCAAGGCTCCGAGTGCGTCGGAGCGCAGAAATTGTGTATGCGATATGGTGCCCTGCCGCCGATTTCAACCGGTGGCAGGGCATTTCTGCGGCGGTGACATGTTCTCTCGCCAAGCAAGCATCTCCGAGGAGTGCTAGACTTTCCCGTATCGTCAAAAGTAGTTAAAACGCAACAGGACGAAACGAGACATTCCGATGTCAACCAGCTCCAGCCGTAGATCCGGCATCAGGAGTCGTTACTCGACGCATGAGGGCGCATCCGAGAGGACCGCCGGCTTCAGCGTTGCCAAGTTCAGGTCTGACGAAGGAACTATGTCGGCGCAGTGGAGGGAGAAGCGCGCAAAGTCGGAGGCCGCCTTGGCATCTGCGAGGACCAAGGTGCCCTTGCCCAGCGTCTCTGCGGGAAGCGCGGCCACAGGCGTACGGATCTCCGAGATCGGCTCCGGTTCCAAGCGCGACACCGGATACAAGCCCGCGCCCTCCATGTCAGTCCGGTCCTCTGTTGGTGCATCCAATGGCAGCTTCCCTTATCGTCGCCCGGACATCTCGGTGATGTCGGTTAGCTCCGCTTCCTCTGTTGCCACATCCCTTGAGCACCTTGAGCAGATACCGTCTAGGCGTCGTGTGAAACATGGCGAGGGAAGAGGAATCGCGAGAAAGCAGCTCGAGCTCGCCTCGCAGGAGATAGCAGCGCGCGATCAGTCGGGGTCACGTAGCAGGAGCACATCCCAGCGCGAGCAGTCGCAGTCGCGCCGCACCAGTTCGCAGGAGCAGGCTTTCACCGAAACCCCGCGCAACGAGCGCTCGCGCAACAGGGGAGGGGCGGTGGTCGAGTCGCTGGGGAGTGCGCTTACCGGAAACGCCGGGGTCCTCAGCAGGCTCAGTCCGAAGAAGCTTGCGTTCATCTTGGTCGCGGTCGTCCTCGCGTGCCTTGCGCTCATGATCTACCCAGCAGCGCGCGAATATTACATCTCAGTGCGCAGCCTGGATGCGGCCTACGCCGAGCTTGCGCAGGTCGAGAGCCGCAACTCCGAAGTGCAGTCGATGATCGACGATCTCAGCACCGACACCGGCATCGAGGACTACGTCCGCGCGAAGTACGGATGGGTCATGTCGGGAGAGACCGCCGGTTCTGTGGTAGGTCTCGAGGAGGAGGAGTCTTCGGAAACGGTGCTTCCCGCCCAGGTCGCACAGGATTCCGTGACGGCCGAGGATACCATCGTAAACGAGATCCTAGACATCATCTTCTTCGTCGACGATGACGACGCCTAGCGATCAATTCGAGAGCACGTTCCGAGCGCATCCGGTGTGATGAAGTCATCTCCAAGGGGGTTGTATATCCATGAGCGAATCTGTCGAGG
>CAYRYP010000077.1:0-2309 GCA_964428485.1 uncultured Coriobacteriaceae bacterium | reverse complement strand
GTGTGATGAAGTCATCTCCAAGGGGGTTGTATATCCATGAGCGAATCTGTCGAGGCGAGCTGCGCGAGGCGGGCGATCATCGACATCGGGACTGTGACAACCAGACTCATGGTGGCAGAGCTCACTCCCTCTGGGGTGAGTCAGCTCCTCAAGCTTACGACGATCACCGATCTTGGGGAGGGTCTGGTGGAAAGCGGCGTCCTCTCTAGCGAGGCGCTTGGTCGCGTGGGCGATGCGGTGGACGCCTACCTCCTGAGAATGCGGGAGCTCGGCGTGGAGGTAGGCGATGAGCCGGACGGCACGCCTAGGGTTATAGCCATCGCGACCTCGGCCGCCAGGGACGCCTCCAACTCCGACGAGCTTGGGCGTCTGCTGGCTCGCCGCGGGATTCGTTCCAAGGTGATTTCGGGCAGTAGGGAGGCACAACTAGCCTACGCCGGGGCAACATGCGATTTCTCCGGAAGCAACATCCTGGTCTCCGATGTAGGTGGCGGCTCGACGGAGCTGATATGGGGAGACGCCCCGGGTGGGACGACGAAGGCTACGATCACAAAATCGCACTCGTTTGACGTCGGGTGTCGCAGGGTAACTGAGATGTTCCTCGCCTCCGATCCACCCGATAGCTCAGAGTTGAGAGACGCTGCCGTATGGACTAGAGGGCAGCTGTCTGCGTTCTTCGAGGACGGCGTGGAGGTCTCCAGGTTGATCGGCGTGGCGGGGACGGCGACATCGATGGTCTCCATGCTCGACAGGATGATCGAGTACGACTCGTCGCGAGTCCACGGCAGGAAGGTGGCGCGACAAGAGCTCGAGGAACTGTTAGGCAAACTCGCCTCGATGACGCTTGAGCAGAGGCGCGAGGTGACGGGGCTTCAGCCGGGGCGCGCCGCCGTGATAGTTGCGGGGTTGTTGATCCTAGGCGAGATAATGGGGCTCGCGCGAGTAGAGGAGCTCACGGTCAGCGAGTCTGACAGCCTAATGGGCCTTATGGTCGACTGGCCATCCTGATCGCGCATCTTAAACTGCGCTAGGATATCATCTGTATGTCCCTCGGGACATTTGCCGGGTGATGGGGGCGTGGCGGAATTGGCATACGCAGCGGACTTAAAATCCGTCGCCTTTTGGATTGAGGGTTCGAATCCCTCCGCCCCTACCAACCTGTGGTAGTGCGATAATGACAGGAGATTAATTATTGGCCATCGGGTGTCGCGAGACGACGTGCCCGGGAGTTGGAAGGCTTGGAGAATGAACGATCTGAGACAATCCATCAAGCAGCACTTCGAGTCGAATCCGAGGGCTTTGCAGATCCTCAACCTCGAGTACATGTTCGTGTTCGGCGGAGTCGCCCTGGCGATCATCGGAATGCTAATGCAGACGTTCTTCACGTACGGCATCGCGGGGACGTTCGGATCTCTCTTCTCGACGATAGGGATATGGGGTCTGATTGTCGGCGTTATCATCGCGTTCATTCGCCGCGACGACAACATCATTACGGTGTCACTATTTGTGATGGCCGGGGTCTATCTGATCAAGTTCATCATCAACCTCGTCAATGTGATTGACTACCTTGCATACGGGGTATCCTTCCCGATCAGCCCACTCATCAATGCAGTCCTCTTCGGTCTCGCAGGGTTCATCTTTGCTAGGTTCGCTGCACCCAGGCCCAACTACGGCATGTACGGACAGCAGCCCTACCGTCGCCCGATGGGACAGCAGGCTCCCGGTTTCGGACGCACTGCTGCCCCCAACGTCCAGCCGGGAATGGGAGGCTTCGCCGCGTCCGCCAACAGGTGCGTGAACTGTGGTGTCTCGCTCGATGTGGGCGACGCCTTCTGCACGAGCTGTGGCACCAAGCAGCCGATGAACCAGGCCAGCGCCCCGATGCCCTCTCAGTCCTCGCAGGCACCAGCGCCCGCGCCCGCTGCAGCTCCCGTTGAGACACCTGCGCCCGCTGCGGCTCCTGCCGAGGATCCCGTTGTCGAGCAGGCTCCCGCGCCTGAGCCTGAGCCTGCGCCCGCTGCAGAGCCGATGGCGACCGAGGCCCCTGCACCCGCGCCCGAGACCGTTGTCGAGCCTACAGCGGCCGAGGCTGCAGATGATTCGGCAGCTGTCCCCGTCGAGCCCCAGGTTGCAGAGCAGCCCGCAGTGCCCGAAACCGCGGAGACTCCTGAGACAGCGCCGGTGAGCGAGCAGCAGCCGCAGACTTTCGACGCGATCTTTTGCTCCAGCTGCGGATCGAAGAACGAACTCACGAGCAACTTTTGCGAGTCCTGCGGTAGCAAGCTCCAGTAGCCTCGCGGATCCGGGCC
>CAYRYP010000076.1:1456-5609 GCA_964428485.1 uncultured Coriobacteriaceae bacterium | reverse complement strand
CTTGCCTAGACCCTCCAGGATGATTCTCCTGATCTCGGCCAGACCCTCCTTATCCAGTGGATCATATAACAATCCTCGACATCTTCCGGGGGTCTGCTGGATAATCGTTTGAGTTCACGACAATGGGAGGCGTACATGAGACAGTGCATGGATTTGGACAACCTTCGCCGCAGGCTGAACAAGATCGCCGGGCAGGTTCAGGCGATAAACCGCATGATCGACGAGGATGTTCCGTGCGAAGACATTCTGGCTCAGATCAACGCCGCTAAGTCGGCTCTGCACCGCTGCGGACAAGTGGTCCTCGAGGGACACATCAAGCACTGTGTGCGCGACGGCATAGAGCACGGTGATGCCGACAAGACCATCGCGAACTTTACCAAGGCGGTCGAACGCTTCGCCAACATGAATTAGCGAGCTCGGGGTGGGGCTGGGTTGCTTTGTCGGCCGCCCTGCCCGTCCCGTGCCACCATGTGTCCGCTCTGCGCCCTGAGTCACGCAGCCATGCTCGCGACGTCCTGCTCCGCACCCTGCATCCACGGCACCCCGCACCCGCCATCCACTCCCACTTCCTTTCCGTTCAGAGCGAATGTAAGCACAGGCGAACTATTTCGTTGACAAACCTATACCCCCATGGGTATTCTCCGGCTAACAGAAGCATAGGAGGAATACTAATGAAACAAGCCATGGAAAGGCTCGAGGAGATCCTCGAGATTGGTGGGACCAAGCGCGACATCGCCTTCTTGATAATCTCGGGCGCCTCGCTTCTGGCCAGCATATTCGGCTGGCAGCCGCTTCCGTTCAACATCGCTTGGATTGCGATCATTCTCTGCGGTCTACCCATCGTTGCAGAGGCTGTCATAGGTCTCATCGCCCGTTTCGACATCAAGGCCGACGTGCTTGTCTCTATAGCGCTTGTGGCCTCGGTAATAATAGGGGAGATCTTCGCCGCCGGCGAGGTAGCCTTCATCATGCAGTTGGGCGCGTTGCTAGAAGATCTCACCGTCTCACGCGCCCGTGCGGGCATCGAGAGGCTGGTGCACCTCACTCCTAGGACCGCCAGGATCGTGGATGCGGATGGCACGGAGCGCGTAGTCCCAGCCGAGGAGGTTGCCGTGGGCGACATCCTGCGGGTCAACCCCGGTGAGACAATCCCGGTTGACGGCGTGCTGATCTCCGGCTCAACCCTCGTGGGTCAGGCTTCGATGACCGGCGAGTCGATGCCGGTCTCCAAGAGCGTGGGCGACGAGCTGCTTTCCGGCACCATCAACCAGTATGGTGCGTTTGACATGCGCGCCGAGAAGGTGGGGGAGGATAGCTCCATCCAGCGCATGATTCGTCTCGTGCAGTCCGCAGATGCCGGCAAGGCCAAGATCGTGGGCATAGCGGACCGCTGGGCCACTTGGATCGTCGTGGCGGCGCTGACCTCGGCAGCCATCACCTGGCTGGTCTCCGGTGAGATCATAAGAGCCGTAACGATACTCGTCGTCTTCTGCCCCTGCGCGCTGGTGTTGGCAACCCCAACGGCCATCATGGCCGCCATCGGCAACTCCACCAAGCATGGCTTTTTGGTGAGAGAGGGTGACGCCCTTGAGAGGTTGGCCGAGGTGTGTCGCGTGGCCTTCGACAAGACGGGAACGCTCACTTTTGGCAAGCCGGTCGTTGAGCGCGTCGAGAGCCTCTCGGACTCCATCGACCGAGATGAGTTGTTCGCACTGGCGGCCAGCGCAGAGTCGAGATCCGAACACCCGCTCGGCAAGGCGATCGTCGAGAGCTTCCGCGTTAGTGTTCGAGATGCTGCGTCCAGCGGAGATGACCTAGAGGACGCTGCGACGGTGGATCCGGTGGTCGTCGCCGATGACTTCGAGATGATCCCCGGCAAGGGTATCGTCGCCACGTGCGGAGGCGAGAGGGTGCTCGCCGGCAATGCCTCGATGCTCGAATCTGAGGGTATCAGCATTCCTGAGGCGGGTAGAGATCTAGCCTCGGAGTGCATGGAGAAGGGCTCGACGGTGGTCTTTATCGCGAGAGGAGGAGAGGCCCTGGGGCTGCTGTCGCTGTCCGATCAGCTGCGCCCGAAGGCATCCTCCACGATTGCCGAGATCAGGGACAGTGGCTCCGAGCCGGTCCTGCTCACCGGTGACAATGAGCGCGCAGCTGGCACCATCGCCGCCTCCATTGGCATATCGGAGATGCGGGCTAGGTGTCTGCCTGAGGACAAGATGGCCTTCATCACCGACTCTGAGGATGCTGGCAAACGCGTGTGCATGATAGGCGACGGAATTAACGACGCTCCGGCGCTCAAGTCGGCGCACGTCGGCATCGCGATGGGCAACGTCGGAAGCGACATTGCCGTGGACGCGGCCGACATCGTGCTGGTCGACGACGACATCTCCGAGCTCCCGCACCTGCTGCGCCTCGCCAGGCGCATGATGATCACGATCAAGTGCAACATGGCCTTCTCTTTGGGCCTCAACTTCATCGCGATCGTGTTGGCAATCATGGGAATTTTGAACCCGGTTGCAGGCGCTCTGGTGCACAATGCAGGCTCGATTTTCGTGATCGTGAATTCCGCCTTCCTCCTTGGATGGAAGGGGAGAGCTGCGAGATCACAGAAGATGTAGTCACCCTTCATCCCCGACCACGACCCTCATGCCATCATCCTCCAACCCACGTTGCCGCTCCGAGGTCTGTTAGCGACATTCGGGCATCCCGTTGCCGTTCCGAGGTCCGTTAGCGACATCCAGGCAACGCGATTTCCACGCACAAGATTTTATTTGGGACTCTCGCCTTAGAATCTTTGCGGGGTAGCCGGCAAGCCGCGCTTCCCGATGCACGCTTAATTGGATGGAGGACAGGCTTGAGGCAAGAAGGATCAGCAATCGGCAAGCCGGAGAGGCTATGGAGCCCTCTTTTTATATTCATCATAATCATGGCCCTCTGCACGTTCATGGTGGGGCAGGGACTCAACTCCGGGACATCCGTCTACCTGGAGACACTAGGCGAGAGCTCTGCGCTTGCAGGGATCCTCGCGGGGGTCTTTTCTGCTGCCGCTGGGGCTGCCCGTATCATATCGGGGCCGATCATCGACAGCAAGGGCAGGGTGTTAGTGATGATTACCGGTGGGGCGATCCTGCTGGTTGGGACCATCCTGCCGGTGCTCTTCTCAGGAATCGCACTGTTCACCACGTGCAGGGTCCTGCAGGGAGTGGGGTTCTCTGCTGCAACCAGCGCGGCAGCTACAGCCGCCGCTGATGTGTTGCCGAAGTCGAGGCTGGGGGAGGGGATAGGCTACTACGGCCTCGGCCAGGCCCTGGCGATGTCCGTCGGTCCAGCGCTCGCGCTCTTCCTTGTGAACACGGAGCCTCCGGAGAACCTTTACCTGGGGCTTTCGGCCATCTCGGCGCTCGCACTGATTTTCACCGCGTTGTGCAGGTACGAGAAGCGCCCGGAGAGACTGCCCGAGACGGCTGGGTATAGACTGAGGTGCTTGGAGTCAGGGAAGACCGGGGAGTCCACCGGGACTCGTGCGGCCGCCTCGGATGCAGGCGCCGCCGAGGCCGCGCCTAGCATCTCGATAGCAAAGTGCGTGAAGCTTGCCTTGCCGGGTTCTCTTCCCATGCTCGTACTTAGCCCCGCTTTCGGCTTTGGGATCTTCTTCGTTGGGGTCTACGGGCAGCATCTTGGGGTGGAAAGCCAGGGACTCTTCTTTACCTTCTCCGCCTTCGCGATGATAGTGGTGCGCCTTTCCTCCAAGTGGTTCATGGACAGGATTCCTCCAAGAAGGATCGCCATCGCCTACGTGGTGTTTGGGGTTCTGGCCTTTGTGATGCTGCTTGCAAACGACGGGCAGGAGATACTCTTCTATCTGGCGGGGATCCCCTACGGTGTGTGTCTTGGGGTTAGTACGCCGCTCAACCAGTCGATCGTCGTCAAGGCCACCCCTCAGGAGAGGCTGGGTGTCGCTAGCTCCATCTACCTGCTCGCTGTGGACATTGGCATCGGCGTGTCGTCGGCGATCTGGGGGTTTGTCAACGATATGGCGGGTTTCGAGATGACGATCTGCTGCGTCATCGGCTGCATACTTGTGTCGCTCGTTCTCTCATTGATTCTCTACCCGAGAAGAAAACGAGCCTAGAGGCGCTTCGACAGCCTG
>CAYRYP010000076.1:0-1356 GCA_964428485.1 uncultured Coriobacteriaceae bacterium | reverse complement strand
GAATACGTCTATCGAGATGTCTCCGATGCGAAGCGAGTCGCCCGCTCGAAGGCCAGCGATGTTTGGATAGTCGCGCAGGTACCTCGCGCTCTCGCGCGTTCCGGATGTGCAGAAGATCGGCATCTCGCCCTCGGCATGAAGGCCACGCAGGCAGACCCCCAGCCCCTTGATGTGGTCGTTGTGCTCGTGGGTGACTAGCACTGCGGAGATTGCAGTCTCCTCGACGCCGAGCGCAGAGGTTCTCTCACGCAGAGCCTTGCGGGTGATGCCACAGTCAATCATCAGAGAGGTTGTGGACGACTGCACAATCGCACAGTTTCCCGAGGAGCCGCTTGCGAGGACGTGCAGGAGCATCTGTGCCTTGGTTAGTCGATGAAGTCGTCGGAATCGTATCCGCGGCCTTGGGAGCCGGGCCTAGAATCGCGCCTGTCGCGCCTGCTTCTGTTTGGCTTGAACAGAAGGTAGCCCAGTGCGAGCACAATGGCGAACACCACGATCTGCCCGATGATGGAGAGTGAGAACAGCGTCGCCACCCCTGCAACTCCAGCGCCCATCGCGATCGGCAGCAGGTATTTGGAGGAAACGAACTCCAGGACTACGAAAACGACGCAGATTACGAACCAGATAATCGCGATGAACAGGGAATCCATTGGAAGCTTTCTCCGATCGTGTCCTTTGTGTTGCGGTTGATTTGTGAGAACACCGGACAAGTATAGCAGTATGCATAGATTCGGGTTCATCGTCTTATGCTGTCGGCCTCTATCCGGGACCGGGGCCGACACTGTTAGGGAAGGAAGACCAATCCGGTGCACTCTATTTTCGATGGGGGTGCTAAGTACGACAAGTTGCGCAACCATTAAACTTTCAGGAAGTGCCCTTCGTGAAAAGTTACCGAAATGTGGCTTTAGGCACATAACATCTGAAAAGGGGGCAGATGTAGTATATTCATAAGCAAGACACGCTAACGGCTCAGGCGTGTCCATTTATAAGTATTGCGTATGCATTTGGTCGAGGAGGAGATTTCACATGTGCTTTAGGCCAGGAGAAGTCGCTGTTCCGGTTGACTGTCCGGAATGCGGTAAGAAGGTCAACCCGGTTTCCGGTACGTTTCCGCCGTTCTGCCCGTGGTGCGATGCGGAGCTGACCGAAGAGGCTCTGCGCGCGGCCAATCCCGATCTCGCTGGTGGAGCCGGTGGTGGCGCTCCTGCTGCCCCCGGTGCCCCCGGTGCCCCCAGCGCCCCTGGTGCCCCGAAGGCTCCTGGTGCCCCCAGCGCTCCGAAGGCCCCCGGCCAGTAGGAACCTTTCCAAAACAAGAGATTCACATGAGGGACCGTCATTGGCGGTCCCTTTTCAGGT
>CAYRYP010000075.1:0-5629 GCA_964428485.1 uncultured Coriobacteriaceae bacterium | reverse complement strand
GCCTCCAGAGCCGCCTGGGAGAGCTTCTGGGTGTCCCACGACAGAACGTACCTCTCGATGATCTCGTGATACTCGGGATGGGTGTAGAGCCTCCATCCACCTGCGACCTCTCTGAGCTGGATGCCGCGCTCCTGGTCGGAGTACTCCGCTGCGAGTGAACAGAGGATCTCGTCGGTCTCCCCGAGGGTGATCCCGAGCATGTCGGAAAGTTTGGAGGCACTTACGGGTTCGTCGGAGACGAAGAGCATGGCCTCTATCGCGCCGCGGCGCTTGCGCCAAACCGAATCGGGGCCGTCCTGCTCAACAGCCTCCTCCACGTCATCCGTCAACTCCTGGGGCAGGGCATCAGCGTCCAGCGCGCTTTCGTCCACGGGGCTTGCGTCATGATCCGTCATGATACGTCTCCTCCATCATCGGGTTTCGCCGTGTCGTCCTCTTTCGCCCCCTCGTCCTCCGCTGACTCTTCGACAGCCGCAAGCTCGGACCACTTCGATGGGTCTACGTAGTCCACAGATATCGAGGAGCCAGGGCCGTCCTGCGCTAGATCAATCATCCCACGCTTGTACATCTCTAGAATGGCCAGGAACGAGACCACGACGTGCGAGAGATCTGTCGGGTCGTCCACTAGCTCCTCGAAGGTGGCATGGCGTCTCTGCGCCATCTTCGTGCAGATCGAGTCGACGTAGGAATCGACGGCGATGGGTTTGGCCGCTATATGCTCGGCGTCGAGCAGGAAGGTCTCGCGGCGGGCCATCAGCGAGGCACACACCACCCCGAGCCCCTCCAGGGTTACTCCCTCGAGGTAATCGGGCAATAGACCCAGAAACTCCGGGTCGGGTCCCACCTGTCTAGGGTGCATCATCGCCTCGTTGCGCATCCTAGATCCGAGCATCTGTGAGAGGCGCTTGTACTGCAAATAGGTAATGAGTCGCTCGGAGAGTAGGTCGGTGGCCTGCTCAACAGTAAGCTCACCGAGCTCTGATTCCAGATCTTCCTGCGGCTTCTCGTCGGGCAGCAGCGACCTCGCCTTGATCAGCAGCAGTATCGACGCCACGTCGAGAAATTCGCTGGCCACGTCAAGATCTAGTGCCCTCATGCGATCGATGTGCTCGAGATACTGGTCGGCCACGTCGGAGACCGATATAGAGCCTATCTTGACCTTCTGCTGGCGCACCAGCTCTAGAAGGAGCTCAAAGGGTCCCTCGAACGATTCGATCTTCACATGGTAGGGCATGTCAACAGCGCTTCCAATCTGTCAGCTCTTGTAAAGCTGAGCTAGGCCTACATCGTGATGTGTACGGCGTCGCGGACACGCTCGAGGGTCTCCTGAGCGCGCGGCCTGGCCTTGCGAGCGCCCTCCACGAGCACCTCCTTGGCGTAACCCGGGATCTTTCCGATCTCGGATCTCTTGGCCTCGAACTCCGCAAAGTAACTGATCAGATCGTCGGCGAACGCCTTCTTGTGCGCTACGCACCCGCAGTTGGCACACCTGCAATCGGCGTCCCACTGGGCGATGTCAGCCGCATCTCCGATCAGCTTGTGAATCTGGTGCAGCGGGCATATGTCGGGATTTCCCGGGTCGGTCTTGCGCTGACGTGCGGGATCGGTCATGCAGCTCATGGCCTTCTCGCGCATAGACTCGGGGGTGTCGTTGATGAAGATGGAGTTGCCGTAGCTCTTGGACATCTTGCGCCCGTCGAGACCCGGCACCTTGGCTCCCGCCTCATTGATGATAGCCTGCGGCTCGCGCAGGATCTGCTCTATGATCTCCTCGCCGCTGCCGTCCGTCGCCCACTCGTGCTTGCCGTAGGTATAGTTGAAGCGTCTGGCGATCTCGCGGGAGAACTCGAGGTGGGGTAGCTGATCCTCTCCCACCGGCACGCCATCGGCGTCCATGATGAGGATGTCCACAGCCATCAGCAGCGGGTACTCGAAGAAGCCGACGTTGTTGAGGTCCTTGTCGCTGATCTGCTGTTGCTGCTCCTTGTAGGTAGGTACGCGCTCCAGCCACGACATAGGGGTGATCATAGCGAGGTAGAGCGTGAGTTCGGCGACCTCGGGGATGTCGGACTGCCTGTAGACGACGCTCTTCTCTGGGTCGATACCCGCGGCGATCCAATCGAGAACCATCTCCTCGGTAAACTGCGGGACATGGCTAGTGTCGGCCCACTCGCTGGTGAAGGCGTGCCAGTCGGCCACGAAGAAGTAACTATCGTAGTTATCCTGCAGCCTCTTCATGTTCTGCAGGTTGCCGAACCAGTGTCCCAGGTGCAGTTTGCCCGTGGGCCTGTATCCGGTGAGTATCGTCTTGGCTTCCATCTCGTCCCTCTCCCCTTCCAGTTCTCCTCGCATGCCTGCTCGGAGCCGACTAGAGCATCCCGAACAAGGCCCAGGTAAGCATTTGCGCTGTGCTACTCAGGTATACACTGATCAGATTTACGCCTATCAGCATCGGCATAACGATCAACACAATCATGAACACGGGTAGCGCGTACCGCTGGATCGAATAGTACTTTCTCAGTGCCCTGTCGGGCAGGAACGCCGCTATCACCGACGACCCGTCCAGTGGCGGAATCGGGATGATGTTGAAGAACGCGAGCGCCAGGTTAATGTAGGTGAAGAAGTAGGAGATGTAGTAGATCCATCCACAAACCCATCCAAAGACTTCCATATTCTGCGAACTGGCGCTCCAGGCGACCGATTTAGCGATCGCGCCGATCATAGCGCTGACAACGGCGAGGATCAGGTTCATGGCGGGTCCGGCAAGGCCAGTGAGCACCTCGCCCACTCTTATGTTCTTGAAGTAGCGCGGGTTGTAGGGCACGGGCTTGGCATATCCGAAGGCGGGCATCCCCATAATCGCCAGTGCTAGTGGGAGGACCACGGTGCCGAACGGATCGATATGCTTGAGTGGGTTGAGTGTGCGGCGCCCCATATTCTTAGCGGTTGGGTCGCCGAGCTTGCTCGCAACGAACGCGTGTGCAGCCTCATGGAAGGTCAACGCCACTATGAAGCACAGCAAGTTCAAGACAGTCAAGAATAAGCTGTTCATCAAACCTCCTCGAGGGTGGAGAGCTTATGCTCCATTCTCTCATTGACCTCCATCCACTCATCCTCAAGCGTGTCGATGGAGCGCTTCAAGTCATTGTATTCGAACGCGATATCCTTGGAGCGCTTCTCATCCTCGTACAGCGAGGTGTCGGCCATCAGCGACATCAGCTCGTCGCGTCTGGCGTTGAGAACCTCGAGCTCGGATTCTATCGCGGCTATACGCTTGGTCTCCTCGCGCACGAGCGCAGAGCGGCGGTTTCGCATCTGGGCCTCGGCACGCTTCTGCTCCCTGGAGCGATACCCGCCCTCGCGCGGCCTCTCCTGTGCTGTGTGAATCCTCCTGGGCACGCGGCCGCCCCCGGCATCGGTGCCAGAGGAAGCTCCTTCCCCATTTTGCCCGCGACCCTGCCGTACACCGGCGCCTCCATGATCGGCGTCCGATCTAGGGCCGGAGGAGTGCGCCGTGCCAGTCTCGCTCAGGTCGCCCTCGGTCTTCTCAAGGAAGTAGTCGTAGTTGCCGTCGTAGATCGTGGCCCTGCCATCCTCGATCCAGACGATCTTGTTGGCAACGGTGCGGATAAGATGCCTGTCGTGCGTTATAAGCACCAGCGTCCCGTCGAATTGCGAAAGGGCCTGGGAGAGCACCTCCACGCTCGAGATATCGAGATGATTGGTGGGCTCGTCGAGACACAGAAGCGACGTCGGTCTCACGAGCATCTTAGCAAGAGCTAGCCGGCATTTTTCCCCACCGGAAAGCACGGAGACCCTCTTGTCGGCGTTGCTTCCAGAGAAGAGGAAGGTACCCAAAAGCGAGCGCACTTCGGAGATCTTCCATCCGGGTGCGGCGGCGTCCAGCTCCTCGAAGACCGTGTTGGACGGGTTCAGGTGCTCGAGCTGGTGTTGGGCAAAGTACGAGATCTCGACGTTGACGCCCACCGTGCGCTTTCCCGAGTCGGGATCGAGCACCCCTGCGATCATCTTGAGCAGTGTGGACTTACCCGCCCCGTTGGGGCCCACGAGGGCTATTTTGTCGCCGCGGAAGACGTTGAAGTCAAAGCCATCGTAGACAACCTTGTTGCCAAAGGCTTTGCGAATGCCCTCGAAGCTCATCACCCTGTCGCCGCTTCGGGGAGGCTGTGGGAAGC
The DNA here is from genome assembly GCA_964428485.1 of uncultured Coriobacteriaceae bacterium. Taxonomy (GTDB): domain Bacteria; phylum Actinomycetota; class Coriobacteriia; order Coriobacteriales; family CADBOM01; genus CAZPAN01. The sequence continues at coordinate 1,433 of CAYRYP010000075.1, read as the reverse complement.
GGAAGCGTATCTTCTTCGCACGCGTTGGCACAACGATGCGCTCGATCTTCTCGAGCTTCTTTACGCGGTCCTGTACCTGCTTGGCCTTGGTGGCTTTGTAGCGAAACTTCTCGATGAAAGCCTCCATGCGGGCGATTTCCTCCGCCTGAGCCTGAGCTTCGGCCTCTATGCGGGCGATGCGCTCCTCACGCTGCCTTTCGTAGGAGGAATAGTTGCCCTTGTAAACCGCATAGCGCGGGTCATCTAGCTCAACGACGTTATCCACCATTCCGTCCATGAAATCGCGGTCGTGGCTGACGATCATCACAGCGCCACTGTAGGAGCGAAGGTACGACTCGAGCCACCTCACCGACTCCAGATCGAGGTGGTTGGTGGGCTCGTCGAGCAGCAGCAGGTCGACCTGACGCATGAGTAGTTTGGCGAGCGCGATACGCATCTGCCAGCCGCCAGAGAACTCGTCGCAGGTGCGCGCAGCATCCTCCTCGGAAAAGCCGAGGCCGGAGAGGATAGAGCGGGCTCGCGACTCGATGGAGTAACCATCCGCGCGCTCGAATGCCTCGCTGATGCGGGCGTAATCCGAAAGGAGTCTCTCCTGCTGGGCGTCGTCGTTGCATGTGGATATCTCGTCGGCGAGCCTGGTGAGCCTGTCCTGCATGTCGAGCACGTCCTGGACACCCGTGAGCACCTCATTGACCACCGTGACCCCGGCTCCCAACTCAATGGACTCCTGCTCCATGTATCCCACGGAACATCCCTTGGCCATGATGACCTGTCCGGAGTCGGCCGGCTCTAGTCCCGCTATGATGCGCAGAAGGGTGGTCTTTCCGGCACCGTTGGGGCCCACCAAGGCGAAGCGGTCGGACTCGTTGACCAGAAAGGAGACATTCTGGAACAGAGTCCTCCCGCCGAACGACTTGGTGACTCCCTGGAGCTGAACAATCAAGCCAGTTCACCCCTGTCGATAGGCTCGACCACGACCGCACTTCCGGAGACGGGCACCATCAGCATCCTAGCCAAAGCGGTATTCCACACCCATGGTAGGCTGTGGGTTATCCCATTTAGTCAGGATGGTGCTTTCACAGGCTATACGGCAGGTCCCACATTCCAAACAACCCGCATAGTCAAAGCTCTTCTTACCCTTTTCATCTACCTTATACAAAGCTGCCGGGCACAGAAGAACTAGCTTGCGGAACTCTTCATCGCTTGGTTCATCCACTAATTCAATGTGAGCATTATCTTCATCAACGTTGTACTTGTTTACGCTAAGCAGCTCATCAACATTGACAGTGATTTCCGCTACTGGCTTCACAGGGACTTCACCGCCTTTCGCACTTCCTTAAACAGGCTAAACAAACCACGCTTTTTCACAATAGGCATAATGCGCTTTGCTAGGGGCTTTTGCGGGGTGCCGTCTACACAAAACATTGCGTTAA
>CAYRYP010000074.1:0-5868 GCA_964428485.1 uncultured Coriobacteriaceae bacterium | reverse complement strand
GCTTGCTCAAGAGTATATGTTCGTCATGGGGTTAGAAGGGGAAGTTACCCGTGACAATATTGCCTATGTCCTGCCCCACTACCACCACAAACAGGATCATGACGAGAAAGATGCCTACCGACGAGTAGACGTTGACGAAGGCCGGCGGGAGCAGCCTGCGAGTGATGCGCTGGATGGTCTCCACTACGATCCTGCCGCCATCGAGCGGCATGAGCGGAAGCAGGTTCATCAGTCCGATCGACACCGAGAGCATCCCGGCGAGCCATGCGAAGTTGACCAGGCCGAGCTCCGCAGCCTGCTTGGCCACAACGGACACTCCTACCACCGAGCTAGACTGGCTGATCGTTTCTGCGGCGGTCGAGGGGTTCACCAGATCGAATATCGCATCCACCACCTGGCCTATATAGGCGAAGGAGACACCAAGCGCCTCGCCCGCGCTGTAATGGTAGAGCTCCGTGCCGGCAACCACGCCGATCATGCTGGTACCATCGCCCGCGTCCACTGTGGTCATCACGGTTTCCATCTGCTCGCCATCCCTGATAAAACCTATGGTCACCTCGGTTTCGGGAGCAATGGAGTCGATGGCGACCGAGAAATCCTCCCACGAAGCTATCTCCACGCCATCTAGCGAGACGATCTTATCGCCCGCTAGGAGTCCCGCCTCCTGCGCTGGGTAACCGTCAACCACCTGATCTAGCGTCGTGGAGGCCACGGTGGTGCCGACGAGAGTGAGTATCAGGACTATGGTCACCACCGCCGTCACGAGGTTGGCGAGCGGGCCCGCCAAACAGATGACCACCCGTTTCCACCACGGCAGCACGAGATAGGTCTCCGAGCGCTCCGATTCTATGAACCCTTCCGGATCTTCGAGTGGCCTGGGCGTGCCGGCGGGCGAGTCGGCCAGCTCCGGCGTGCGGTAGACCGTCTTCTTGTCCGCGGTTTTCCCTTTCTCCACGGTCCCCCACTCGTCGAGCGCGTCGAGGCATCCCACTACATCGAAACCCAGGACATCGGTTGCCCTCTCGACATCGTCCTCCGACAGCTCGCCGTAGCGGTAGAGGAGCGCCGCAGCCCTCGGGAAATCCTCCCTGTTTGCCCAGAGGTCCATGCCCGCAATCCTCGCGTACCCCCCGAGCGGAACGCATGTCACCCCGAAGCGGGTGCGGCTCCTCTTAGGCCTAAAACCAATCCTCGGACCAGGCAGTCCCACCATAAACTCAAGGACTCGCACCTTGAACAGGCGTGCCGCCAGATAGTGCCCGCCCTCGTGGATCACTACGATCACGGAGAGAAGCACCACTCCCCAGAAGATGGTGAGGATGACATCTATCATCTGCGGCTCCCAATCTGCAAAAGGAGCTCGTCGGCACGGGAGCGAGCCCAGGCATCGACAGCCTCGATGTGCTCGATGGACTCTACATTCTGGCGATCATGCGACTCGAGCACCCCTCGCACCAGCCTCTCTATGTCGAGGTAGGAGCACTTTTTGTCGAGGAAGGCGGCCACGGCGACCTCGTTGGCGGCGTTGAGCACCGTAGGTGCCGTGCCACCCGCCCTGCCGGCGTCGATGGCCAGGGAGAGACACCCGAAGGTCTTCGTGTCGGGAGCAGCGAAGGTCAGATCACCCAGTTTGGTGAAATCCAGGGGCTTGCAGGGCGCGTCCCATCTGTCGGGATAGCTCAGGGCGAGCTGGATCGGGATGCGCATGTCGGTGGCACCGAGGTGGGCTTTCACCGATCCATCGCAAAACTCGACCATCGAGTGTATGCAGCTCTGCGGGTGAACGACCACCGAGATGTGGTCGAAATCGCAGCAGAACAGATGGTAGGCCTCGATGACCTCGAGGCCCTTGTTCATAAGGGTGGAGGAGTCGATCGTGATCTTGGGCCCCATCGACCACGTGGGATGGGCCAGCGCGTCGTCCACCGTGACTCTCTCCAGCTCAGCTCGGGTCTTGCCCCTGAACGGGCCGCCAGAGGCGGTGATCCAGATGCGCTTCACGTCGCGTTCCCGCTCCCCCAAAAGGCACTGGAAGATCGCGGAGTGCTCAGAGTCCACCGGCAACATTTGACCCTCAGCGCACATCGGCATCAATATCTCGCCGCCCACAACCAGAGACTCCTTGTTCGAGAGCGCAAGCCTTCTACCGGCCGCGATCGCATCGTAGCTTGCGCGCAACCCAGCTATGCCTACGAGGGCGTTGAGGACGATGTCTTGCCTCGACGGGTCAGGGCTGGGGTTAGCGGAGGCCAGCTCCTCGATCGCACGGCTGCCAAAACCCACGCTGGTGCCCTCCCGAAGGCCGGCGAGCGCGGGATGGTCGCGCATCTGCTCGTCTCCTATGGCAATGTGGGCAACCCCGAAGCGCCTGGCCTGCTCCACGAGCATCTCAACGGAGCGGTTGGTAGACAGGGCAACCACGCGCACGGCATCACCTGCGCGCTCGGCGACATCTAGGGTCTGTCTTCCTATCGAGCCCGTAGAGCCGAGCACGGTGAGATCAACTGGATTCATCAATGTCACCTCCGGCGAAGCGGCTAGAAGCGCTTCGAGCCTGGGAGTCTAGAAGACGACAACACCGGCGATTATCAGACACATCGCGGACGCGGCCGAGCCCATGATGAGAGCATCGCACCTGTCGAGAAACCCGCCATGGCCCGGCAGCAGGGTGCCAGAGTCCTTCTTCCCCGCCGCTCTCTTGACTCTCGACTCGGCGAGATCACCGAGCACAGAGAACACCCCCGACACCACGCCGCACACCACGGCTCCCGCAAAGGGGATGCTGACGCCTGGGATGAACGGCACCGCCATCCATATCACCACGGAACCCACGAGACCAGCCACGCATCCCTCCCACGACTTCTTCGGGGAGATGCGCGGAGCCATTTTGTGACTCCCGAGACGCGAGCCCCAGACATAGGCCATGGTGTCGTTGGCCCATACGGAGAACACCACAGCAACGGCCAGAAAGCCTCCCCATATGCCGTCGATGCTCGTGCGGATTATCACCATGGACGTGAGCATGAGCCCCGTGTAGAGCGCGCCAAAGACGGTAACTGCGGCATCGGTGACGCGGGCCTGCGGGGAGAAGACATACCAGACCATGATGATCACGGTGAGTATGAGCGTAAGAAGCAATATCCCCTCGATGTTGAGCCACACATACATCACCGGGTAAAGGGCGGAACCCGTGACGCCAATCCACTCGTTGGGGAGCTTAGCGTCGGATCTCAGCAACGCGAAGAGCTCAAACGAGCACAGAGCCGCCAATGCCACGACGAGCGCCACGGTGGAGATGTCGCTTGCAAGAAGACACGCAAGCACGACCACGGAGAAGACGAGGCCTGTTTTGAACCTGCCCGTGGACTGGCGTTTGCGGCGCGTGCCTCCCGTGGCGGGTGCAACTTGCGAGACCTCCGGCGTAACTTGCGATGTGCTCTCCGTCGCAATAGCCGCCTCCTGGGCAGCGTTCGGCTCCGGCGCTGCCTGCGGCTGGGGAGTCTCGATATCTGGAATGGAACCGGACACTATACCCTACCAAACCTTCTGTTACGCGACTGATAGGACATGACCGCCCTCATCAGCTCGTACTTGTCGAAATCGGGCCAGAGGACGTCGGTCACATAGAACTCCGAATAGGCGCTCTGCCAGAGCAGGAAGTTGCTGATCCTAAACTCCCCACTCGTCCTGATTATCAGGTCGGGATCGGGAATGTCCGCGGTGTATAGGTGCTTGGAGATGAGATCGGCGTCTACGTCGCCAGGCGCAATCTTTCCGGAGGCAACCTCAGAGGCGATCTCACTCACGGCATGAACGATCTCGTCGCGACCACCGTAGTTGACGGCCATCACGAGGGTCATCCCCTGGTTGGAATGGGTCTTCTCGATGGCGGAGACAAACGAGTCACGTGTCTCCTGCGGCAGCGCCGACATGTCGCCTATCAGTTCGACTCGCACGTCTTCCTCGTCCAATCCATCGACCTCAGCAGCCATTGTGTGGGCGAAGAGCTCCATCAGGATCTCAACCTCATCGGCCGGCCTGTTCCAGTTCTCGGTGGAGAAGGAGTAGATAGTCAGGTAGCGCACTCCTAGGTCGCTGCAGGTTCGAATGGCTGCACGGACACCCTCGATACCCGCCTCGTGACCCTTGCTGCGGGAAAGTCCACGGCTCTCAGCCCAGCGGCCATTGCCGTCCATGATTATCGCAACGTGCCGGGGGACCTTGTCGGGATCGTATCCCGAGATGTCGAGGTCATCCGGCAGCTCGCCGAGGTACTCCCTCAGCCTCGCCAGAGCCATGCCCATCTCAGATCTCCATCACCTCGGCCTCTTTGCGAGAGAAGATGTCGTTGATCTTGGCGACGTACTCGTCGGTCAACTTCTGGATCTCGCCCTGCGCGCGGCGCTCGTCGTCCTCGGTGAGCTCTCCACCCTTCCGAGCCTTCTCGAGTTTGGTATTGGCGTCGCGGCGGGCGTTACGGACGGAGATCTTGGTCTCCTCAGCATATTTGCTGCACTGTTTGACCAGCTCCTTGCGCCTCTCCTCGGTCGGAGCCGGGAAGGGCAGACGGATCGTCGTGCCATCGTTTCCAGGGGTGATGCCGAGGTCACTGCCCTGAATGGCCTTCTCGATGGCTCCAAGCAACGACTTATCCCAGGGCTCCACCACGAGCATGTGAGCCTCGGGGGTCTTGACAGAGGCGACCTGGGTGATCGGGGTGGCAACCCCGTAGTAATCGACGGTGATGTGCTCGAGGTTCTTCGCCGAAGCCCTTCCGGTGCGAACGGTGGAGTACTCGTTGGAGAGGCTCTCTATCGCCTTGTCCATCGCTTCTCTAGCGCTGTCGATGATCTCATTGCTCATTGAACACACATCCTAAGAATCGGACCCGATCAAAGCCGTATCGTCCTGCACGTTCGCGGCTAGGCTGGGCTCGGTTGGGCTTTGTCAAACCAATGCATACATTCTATAGTAGCTCGATCGAATATCAAAAGCCGTGCGCCGGACGTGCGATCGACGTGCCGGCGCATCGGTGCATGCGGTTATCCGCTACTCGACTACGGTACCCACGGGCTCGCCCTTGAGCGCGCGGTACATGCTCCCCTCCTCGTTGAGGTTAAAGACTATCATCGGCATGGCGTTGTCCATGCACAACGAGGTGGCCGTGGAATCCATGACGTGTATGTCCTTGGTGAGCACGTCGAGGTAGGAGATCCTGTCGAACTTGACCGCCTCCGGATGGGTTTTCGGATCGCAGTCGTAGACGCCGTCGACCTTGGTGGCCTTGAGCATGCACTGGGCGTCGATCTCACAGGCGCGCAGCGCTGCGGCAGTGTCGGTGGTGAAGTAGGGGTTGCCGGTGCCGGCGGCGAAGATCACGACCCTGCCCTTCTCGAGGTGCCTAACCGCTCGGCGGCGGATATAGGACTCAGCGACCTGCTGCATCGCGATAGCACTCTGAACCCTGGTCACCACCCCGATTCGCTCTAGAGTCTCCTGCAGGGCAAGCGCGTTCATCGCCGTCGCGAGCATTCCGATGGAATCCGCCTGGGCGCGATCCATGCCCTCGGCACTAGCCGCCATACCGCGGAAGATGTTCCCCCCACCCACGACGATGGCCAACTGCAGCCCTCCGTCAACGAGCTGCTTGAGCTGCACAGCGATCTTCTCGAGAACCTTGGGGTCGATGCCGAACCCCTGGTCCCCCATCAGCGCCTCTCCCGAGAGCTTCAGCAGAACACGGTCATATATGAACTCGCTCACGCTTCTTCCTCCTCAAAGATACACTCTGCCTTCGATCAAAAAGAGACTATACCAAAAAGAGAGGACCCCGCCGCATGCAACGGCGAGGCCCCGATTATCTTCACA
>CAYRYP010000073.1:4478-5977 GCA_964428485.1 uncultured Coriobacteriaceae bacterium | reverse complement strand
ACGGGTGCGCAGGCGATGGTCAGAAACTGCTTGTGGTGGGTGTTCGGCAACCAGACCATAACGAAGATGTGCTAGCCGCTGATCTTGCGGAACCTCAATCATGTGCTCATGGCCCCGCGATTCGGTTTGTGCGGGGTCGTGTTCTTGTGCACGTGAAGTAGCAAGGGAGTGAGGGCGGTTGTGAGAAGAAAAAGCGGGCTCATGCACAAGCATGACCCGCAACTCTGTCGTTTGGCTCCTCGGGTAGGACTCGAACCTACAACCCATCGGTTAACAGCCGATTGCTCTGCCAATTGAGCTACCGAGGAATGCTCCCGGATGGAAGGTGGCAATGTTTAACGTTGCTCACGAGTTAAGTATTATAGCGAACGGAAACGGCTGTGCGGGAGAGTTTTCTTTCCGTCGCTCAACGGCAGCTCGCTATGGGAAGCATCAGCGTTCGAATCAGGGGGAACTAGATGAGGGATCATTCGCATCATATCGAGATGACTCGCGAGGAGGCGGTGGAGGCTGTTCTAGCAAGATGGGGGTTCCCAAATTGCGAACATGGTCCGCTGGAGGAGGTTGTCGACGTGGATCGCAGCTTCGGGAGGGTGCTCGCGCGAGATGTTGTATCCAGGGTCGATTCCCCGAACACTCTACAGTGCATGATGGACTCCATCGCGGTGCACTGGGATGGTTTCGCCGATGGGGAGATGCCAGACACTTCGGTTTGGGTGCGCGGTAGGGATTGGGAGTTCGCGAATACCGGAGTGGCCATGCCAGAGGGGTTCGACACCGCGATAGTCATCGAGCATGTAAGGGTGTCCGAGGATGAGCAGCACGTGGAGATAGATGCCGCGCCCTCCAAGCGGTTCGCGGGCACCAGGCCCGCTGGCGCCAACATTAAACGCGGGGATGTCCTGGCCAGGGTGGGAGAGAGGATCACTCCGGATGTCGCCGCTAGGATCGCCTCGGGAAACATCACCTCGGTCGCGGTTCGCACTAGGCCCAGGGTCGCCTTCATTCCAACAGGCGGAGAGCTGGTCCACCCGGGAGGCGAGATCGAACGCGGCAGGAACATCGAGACGAACAGCCTACTTGTGCGCGGCAAGGTGGAGGCCTGGGGAGGCGTCCCGATGATCATGGACATAGTCCCCGACGTACCCGAGCTCATCGAGGATGCGGTGCGCCATGCCTGCTCCATAGCTGACATAGTCGTGCTCAATGCCGGTTCATCTAAGGGCTCGGACGACTGGTCCTGCGAGAAGCTAGAGGACATCGGCGAGGTGATCTGCCACGAGACCAATCATGGCCCAGGGCACCACAGCTCGTATTCGATCGTGGAGGGCAAGCCCATCGTGGGTATCTCCGGTCCTCCGGCCGGCGCCTCCTTCACGCTCGACTTCTACCTTCGTCCGCTGATGATGAGGTTTTTGGGGCTTCCTACCGAACCGGAGAGGTTCCCTGTGAAGCTGGCGGCGCCATTTCCCACAGGTGGGCACGGCGGGGGCAAACCC
>CAYRYP010000073.1:1348-4378 GCA_964428485.1 uncultured Coriobacteriaceae bacterium | reverse complement strand
CCTGTCTGCCTGCACCCTCCATGTAGGCGTCGAGCGCGCCCTCGAAGGGGGCTAGCGCCCTCGGGAGAATCCCCAGCGCATGCGCTATCGACATTCCGTAGTTAGTGATCGGCACGCCCGATCGGGTGCACCTGTCGATCCGGGAGAGCATGGCCGTCCTGTTGAGCATGCAGCCGCCGCAGTGTATGACGAGGTCGTATTCGGAGAGGTCTTGTGGGAAGTCGGTCCCGCGACAGTTTGCAATTTCGATGCCCTGGGCGATCTTGTTGTGCAGAAGCGCCGGGATCTTGATGCTGCCGATATCGTCGCAGATCCTGTGGTGGGTGCAGCTCTCCGCAATGAGAACTCTCGAGCCGTCGCGAAGCGAGTTTAGCGCGCCGGCGCCGTGAGCGAGCGTCGCGAGGTCGCCCTTGAACCTCGCAAAGAGAATGGAGAAGCTCGTCATCGGGATGCTTTGTGGAACATCTCGTGCCACGGAGGCGAAGGCCTGCGAGTCGGTGACCACGATGTCGGGTGGGTCGGCTAGGCGTGAGAGAGCGAGCGGAAGGTCGACGTCTTGCACTACCATGCACATGCAGTGGTCGTCTAAAAGGTCCCTTATCGTCTGGACCTGAGGGAGTATAAGCCGGCCCTTGGGGGCTTGCTTGTCGACTGGGACAACAAGGACTGCGAGTCCGCGCTCATCCATTAGGTCGGCAAGTATCGGCGGATCCTCGAGCAAGCTTTCGGGGATGGTGGAGACTATCGCGTCATGTAGCTCCTCCAAGGCGGCGCGTTCGGTCGCGCTCACAGCAACGGTGGCCACCGCGCCCCTGCACGGGGGCACTTCCACCACACCTGTCGCCTGATCTGGATGCAGGTCGGCCTTTGTGAGTGCAATGCAGAAAGGGATTCCCCTCTTGACTAGCTCAGCGCACACAGCATCCTCGTCGCCCCCCCATGCCCCGCACTCGCACGCGACAATGGCGGCGTCTGCGGAATCGAGTGCCCGCATCGTGCGGTCGACCCGCATCTCCCCAAGTTCACCGGTGTCGTCCGTTCCCGCTGTGTCGATGAAAATCACGGGTCCCAACGGCAAGAACTCCATGGGCTTCTCCACGGGGTCGGTCGTGGTTCCGGGGATCTCGCTCACCAAGGCCACGTCCTGGCCGGCTATCGCATTGAGCAGGCTTGACTTGCCGGCGTTTCTGCGGCCGAGCACCGCGATACGCACCCTCATACCGCGCGGGGCCGATTCCATGTCCGGAGTTTGCGTTGTCTCGCTCTTTCTGTCTGCCATGTTCTAGATGCACCTCTCTTCCGAAAGCGTTCGATTCCAGCATATCACCGCGTTCCAAGTGAGCCTCTGCGCGCTCCGTAGGCCGGAAGGTAGACCGCCGCACGTCCCATGAGTAGGAGTCCGCGCAATATCCATCCCGCGGTGTTAGTATTGATCGCGGCAGTTCCGGCTATTCCGGACAGGCATCCGGCAGCTTGTCGCCGCCGGACCAAGGTCAGGAGCATTATGAACGCACTCGTCATCGGAGGCGCGGGCTACATTGGTTCGCATGCCGTCTACGAGCTCATCCGCGCGGGACACAATGTCACCGTGCTCGATAACCTCTCCACGGGTGAGAGACAGGATGTACACCCGAAGGCCGATTTCTTCTGGGGCGACATCCGCCACAAGGACGACATCACCACCGTCTTCGACGCCAAGGCCGAGCAGGGCGAGCCTATCGACGTGGTCTTCCACTTCGCCGCCAAGCTCATCGTCCCAGAATCGGTAGATCATCCGCTCGAGTACTACGAGAACAACGTAGAGGGCGTTCGTACGATGATCTCTGCGATGGTGGACCGTGGCATCCGAAACGTAGTGTTCTCCTCGACGGCCGCGACCTACGGTGAGCCTGAGAAGCCGATCTGTGAGGAGACCGACACCTGCAAACCCATCAACCCCTACGGCGAGACCAAGCTCGCGTGCGAGAGACTGATCCAGTGGTGTGCGGCCGCCTACGATCTCAACTACTGCATATTCCGCTACTTCAACGTTGCTGGCGCGGACGCCTCGCTCAAGATAGGGTTGAAGAAGGACAAGCTCACACACCTCATCCCGATCATCATGCAGGCTGCCCTGGGGATCAGGGAGAGGATGTACATCTTCGGCAACGACTATGACACCCCCGACGGCACCTGCATTCGCGACTACATCCACGTCACCGACCTTGCCAAGGCCCATGTGCTGGGAGGCGAGTACCTGCTCGACACCGGCAAGTCTCTGCTGGCAAACCTTGGCTCGAACGCCGGGTACTCTGTGGCTGAGGTGGTAGACGTGGCGAAGGAACTCTTCCCGTTTGAGTACGAGTACGCACCCAGGCGCCCCGGCGACCCCGGCAAGCTCATAGCGAGCAACAAGGTCGCCCGCGAGGTGTTGGGCTGGGAACCGGAACTCACACTCGAAGATATGCTCAAGAGCGACTACGCCTTCCGAAAGCAACTCATGGAGCAGCAGGGCTAGACCAGGGTTGAGAATTCGAGCTGGGACGCCTAGCTGAACAAGGACGTTTGGATTGTGTTTCGAGCGGTCTACTGGTCCGAAGAGCGTGGAGGCATCTTTTTGAGATGGTCGCATCACCCAGTTGGCACCGCCGATCCTATTTAGCGACATGCATGAGGAAATCGGGTTGGATCGGCGGTGCCTGATGGGGAATCGGGAAGTCTCGGGGTGGCTCAGCGGAAAGGAGCGACTTCCCGCAAAATATGTACACGTCAAGATCTTGGGATTCCGCATGGTTCGAATAGTAGGAACCGGAAGTTTCGATAGTGTTTCGGGCTTGTAACGACTTGGAGGCGGCGTTCTTCTCTAAAGTCACCCGGCCGTCGCCGCCGAGCGCACACCGTCGCTTATCCTGCGGGGTTCGGGTATAATCTGCTCTTGTCGCATTGCTCGGCTTTGCACAAGGGCCCATGGCGCAACGGTTAGCGCAGGGGACTCATAATCCCTGGGTTGCGGGTTCGAATCCTGCTGGGCCCACCAAGAAAGCACACGGC
>CAYRYP010000073.1:0-1248 GCA_964428485.1 uncultured Coriobacteriaceae bacterium | reverse complement strand
AGGTCGAGCATCGTGTCCACATCCACCACCGCTTCTATCAGCTGTGCTCTCACCCCACGCTCACGGCACTTGGCGATGTAGGCCGGAAGCACCGTCATGCCGTCGGGGTTATAGAACACGCCGTTGTGATCCATATTTGTGTCGCGCGTCCAGCCTATGATCGACACACCCATTTGCTGATCGGGGGAGATTACGCATCCGCCGCCCTCCATCCCATACATGTCGTGGAGTCTGTCGAAGCCCTCGACGACCACCCGGCGGGGGAGTGCTGGCATATCTGCCCCCATCGATAGGATGGTGTCAAACCCCATATCCCAAACCTGCTCGAACGCGTCATTGTAGTGCTCGTCGAAGCTCGCGCCACGGTCGCAGATAATCTCGATAGGGCGCGGCCACTCCCCGGACTCCTCGAACACCCCGCGCATCTCATCGAGCTTGTCGGGTGGGGTGGTGGAGATGATGAGCGAGTATTCGTCGGTCACCCCATCGGCATCGTTCCCACGCGTCTCCAACTCGGCAAGTGCGTCGCAACAGATCTCTACCACGTCGAAGAGCATGCAGTGGTAGAGCCACGCGGCGATCTCGGGGCTGAATGAGCCGTCCTTGATGGTCGAGAGCCTCGTCTTGACCATGCCGGTGATCGGCGGCTTGCTGAACAGAAGCAGTGCGTTTTTGCGGGTTGACATGAACGGCTCCAAGCATCGGGGACGCGAATCGTTTTATTATATGTCCGGCACCAAGCATCCGGCGCCAAAGCTCCGCGCGTAAAACGGGTGTCGTCGGACAGCGTGCAGGGAGGAACTAGATGCGGGTCGAGCATACGATAGAACCGGTCTTCGACGCTAACTCGCGCGTACTCGTGCTTGGAACGATGCCCTCGCCCAAGTCGAGGGAGGCGGGTTTCTACTACATGCACCCGCGAAACAGGTTTTGGCCGGTAATCTCGCGTCTCCTGAGCGTCCCGACACCGGAGGGGGTCGATGCCCGAAGGCAGCTCGCGCTCGACTCCGGCATCGCCCTTTGGGATGTTCTCGCCTCTTGTGAGATTGAGGGCGCGAGCGATGCCAGCATCAAAGACGCCGTGCCCAACGACATCAAAAGAGTGCTCGACTTTGCTCCCATCTCCGCGGTTTTCACGACAGGAACGACCGCGACACGTCTGTTTCGGAGGTTCCAGAGCCCCCTCCTCGATATCAACCTGATCCCGCTGCCTTCAACGAGTCCAGCGAACGCGCAGAAGAGTCTGGA
>CAYRYP010000072.1:0-6134 GCA_964428485.1 uncultured Coriobacteriaceae bacterium | reverse complement strand
ACCGCGTGGTGCGGGCCGTTGTCTGGGCAACTGGGCAATATAATACACATCTGGAACACCCCGCACCCAGGCGGAGCTGCCCTGTCGGACATGTACGAAGACGCGCCCACAGGGCCGATGTGGAGATTGGAGAGCTTCTCGACATGAGCCAGCGTAAAGGCACAGACGGCCCACTGTTTTCGATCGTCATGCCCACTTACGGGGTCGAAACCTACATCGCCAAGGCCATCGAGTGCGTGCTCGCCCAGACCTGCGGCGACTGGGAGCTCATAGTCGTCGACGACGCCTCCCCGGATCGCAGCGGCGAGATCGCGCAGAGGTTCGCGAGCTCCGACTCCCGCATCAAGGTCATCCGACACGAGGAGAACCGCTGGGTCGGCGAGGCCCGAAACACCGGCATCGAGGCCGCTCGAGGCAGGTACGTGTGGTTTCCCGATCCAGACGACATCTACGAGCCCAACCTGCTCGAGCTCTGCGCCGATGCGCTCTCAGAGCACCCGGCCGACGCGGTGATGTTCGGCCACATCGAGCAGTACTTCGGGCCGGATGGAAACCATGTCGGTGACAGACCCGTCAACCTCCCTGCGGAGGTGCTGGAGACCCAGGAGCAGTTGCGGCCGAGGATCTTGGAGTACGAGAAGCTCACCTGCTACGGATATCCCTGGAACAAGGTCTACAGCCTCGACCACATCCGCGAGCGCGCGCTGAGGTTCACCTCCGAATTCTTCATCGAGGACATCGCCTTCAACGTGGCCTTCTTCCAAGACGCCCGATCGCTGGACGTGATCCCCGACGCTCTCTACCTCTACGCCAAACGGAAGGACAGCAATATCACCAACACTTTTAAGGCCGACTACTACGACCTCCATCGCAAGCGCATCGAAATGCTAACGGAGCAGCAGAGGTCGTGGGGGATCCTGGACGACGACGCCAGGGCCACGCTAGGCAGCCTCATGGGGCGCTACGTTCTCTCGGCCATCGAGCGCAACATGGATCCAAGAAGCGGGATGGACCGAGTGGCCCAGCGAGAGTGGCTGCAAGAGACCTTCGACGACCCGCTGTACCGGGAGCTTGTACCGTATGCGCACTCCGATGGGAGCCGCGCGCTTGAGATCTGCCTAAGACCGCTCAGAGACCAAGATGCAAGAAGGGCTCTTCGGATCGGCAGACTGATCCATTTTGCTCGGGGGCATATGGCAGGCCTGTTCCGCCGTCTGCGATCGGAGCGCTAAGCGGAGCTGGGCGCCATGCGCGGCCTAGATGCCACTCCGCCTTGCACCCCACGACCCGCGCCTAGCGCCGGCACTCGCACTACCCGTGGGTCCGCATGAGCTCGATTAGCGCGCTTGGGCCCTGCGTGCGCAGGTAGTACATCGCCTTGGACGCTCCCGTAGGATTCTGCGGGTAGTTCCGCAAGAAGGAGTCCGGATCATCCAGTATCCGGCGGAGATTACCCGCCTGATGACGCATGAAAAGTGACTCGTCAAAGTCGCCCGACTCCACGCCGGCCCGCAGATCGTCCACCATCCTGCCTATGAAGCTCTCGCGCATCTCGGGGGAGAGCCTCTCGATGTTCCATATGTAGCTGTCGTACCGCAGCCGGAAAGCGTACCTGCGCAGCCTGTCGCGCTCCGGGCTCGCATCCACGAAATCTAAGATCGAGTCAAACTCGTCGCATATGCAGAACACCTTGCCCGGGTTGTTCACCGACGATCCCTCGTTGTCCTGCCTGTAGTGGACGATGGGAAGGCTCGTGCACCAGACTCGCTCGGCGCTCGCCCAGACCTTAAAGGTAAAGCCGAGATCCTGGTAGCTGGCCCCAGGAGTGGTGAGGCAGCGGACCCCCGTTCTCTCGAGGAAGTCACGGTTATAGATCGCCGACCATATCGAGGGGTTGGAGAAGAAGATCTCCGGCTCGTCGACCGGACGGAAGACGTGGTCCGCCATCTGCGGAGTCACAACCTCTATGAGCATGTCACGCTTCTCCGGCTTGGACCAGAAAAACCAGTAGTTGGCCTTCACTACGTCGACCGAATGCGCATCGCCGAGTTCGACGAGCGTCTCTAGCGCGGTGGGAATCATGATGTCGTCGGGCTCGAGTATGCCCACGTACCTGCCTCGCGCATCCTCGATGCCACGGTTGACGGAGTCGCCATACCCGGAATTCTCCTTATCGATCACCCGGATGCGCGCATCGGTTGCCATGTGCTCCGCGATGATCTCGCGGGAGGAATCCGTCGAGCCGTCGTTGACGATTAGGATCTCGATGTTCTCGAGTGTCTGCGACTCCAGCGAGTCGAGAGACTCTGAAAGATAGCGCTCGACGTTGTAGACGGGAACGATGATCGTGACATCGGGCTTGTGTCCGGCATTCCCGACATTCCCAGCAGACACGTCAGTCCCTCCCGAACAGGTCTCGCGTATATACCCTGTCCGCGACGTCGTCGAGATCGGAGTTCCAGCGGTTGGCGATGATGACACTACTCCTGCGCTTGAACTCCTCTAGATCTGAGACGACCTCGTGCCCCATGAAGCTCGCCGCATCCAGCGTGGGCTCGTATACGATCATGCTCATGCCGGCCGCGTCGAGGCGCTTCATCACGCCGATGACCGACGACGACCGGAAGTTGTCCGAGCCACTCTTCATCGTGAGCCTATAGACGCCGATGACGGGACTCTCCATCCCCTCCACACGCGCGACGATCTCTTCGGCGATGTGATCCTTACGCGTGTGATTGGAATTGACGGTGGCCCCGATGATGTCCTGCGCGACTCCCTGGTAGTTCGCGAGAAGCTGCTTGGTGTCCTTTGGCAGGCAGTAACCGCCGTAGCCGAAGGAGGGGTTGTTGTAATGCGACCCGATGCGCGGGTCGAGGCAGACTCCCTCGACGATACGCCTGGTGTTTAGCCCGCGGGTCTCGGCGTAGGTGTCCAGCTCGTTGAAGTAGGCTACCCGAAGCGCGAGATAGGTGTTGGCGAAGAGCTTGACGGCCTCGGCCTCCGTGGAGTGCATCACAAGCACCGGTGGGTTGACGCTGGGGTCGGCCCCTGCGGCCATGAGCTCGGCGAACCGTGTAGCCTCGGACTCTAGGTCGGGAGTGGGAGCGCCCACGATTATCCTCGATGGACGCAGGTTGTCCTCCAGCGCACGGCCTTCGCGAAGGAACTCCGGCGAGAAGAGGATGCGACACCCCGGTCTCGCCTCGGAAAGCTGTGCTGTAAATCCCACCGGAACCGTCGACTTGACCACCATGACGGGGATCTCACCTGCGCCCCCGTCCCTGCCGGCACATGCGCTCACGACCTCGTCCACGACCTCTTCCACATGCGAGACGTCGAAGAAGTTCCTCTCGGAGTCATAGTCTGTCGGTGTCGCGATGACGACGATCTCGGCATTTGAGTACGCCGAGGCACCATCTGTAGTCGCGCGCAGAGGATGCTCTCCGTCGGCGAGGGCACCCTCTACCATGTCGTCGGCTATCGGGGAGCGGCCGGAGTTGATCTGATCGACCTTCTCCTGCATCACGTCCACCACACAGACCTCGTTTCGTGCCGCCAGCAGCAGCGCAACCGATAGCCCTACATAACCTGCCCCGGCAACCGCAATCCTCGCCATCGCCTTACCGCCTACTCCCCCAGCCCGGCAACCGCCGAGCGTACGACCTCAGCGAGCTCGGGGTCGCGCAGGGCCATCTTGATATTCGTCTCCAGCCAGGTGGAGATAGTGCCGGTGTCGAACCCGTCGGCCGGGTCTATCACCAGCGCGTACATCTCCTCCTCGGCCAGCACTGCGTCGAGCGCGTCGGTGAGCTGAATCTCACCGCCCGCCCCCGGCGTCACGTCGTGAAGAAGCTCCATTACGCGAGCAGAGAGCAGGTAGCGCCCGAAGATCGCGAGGTTGGACGGGGCCTCCTTAACAGAGGGCTTCTCCACCAAACCGTCCACCTTCCAGACGTCAGCGGAGACCTGTTCGCCAGAGATTATCCCGAAGCGGCTCACCTGATCGTCTGCGACCGGGAATACCGCGATCACGTTGGCTCCGTCGTGCTCGTCGTGGATCTCCATCATGCGCTTGAGGATGTTGCACTCCGGCACGATGACATCCCCGAGCAGGATGAAGAACGGTTCACCTGCGGACTCCTCGTCAGCGCAAAGTATCGCGTGCCCGAGTCCGAGCTGTTCGTCCTGGTACACGTAGCCCACAGGCATCTCACCGGCCTCGTCCACAGCGTCGGCGTAGGAGTTCTTGCCTTTCGAGCGGAGGTGGGCAGAGAGCTCGTGACTGGGAGAGAAGTGATTCTCGATCGACGCCTTGTCGCGGCTGTTGACGATGACCACACGGTCGGCGCCCGATTGCAGAGCCTCCTCCACCACGTATTGGATCACAGGCTTGCGCAGCACGGGGAGCATCTCTTTGGGCTGCGACTTGGTTATGGGCAGAAACCTGGTTCCCAGGCCCGCCGCGGGGATGATCGCGATCATTTACCTCTCCTAGTCGGGGATAGTGCGCCTGCGCCGCGCGCACAAAAGCGCGGGAGCGGTTGCTGATTAGTTCTCAGGAACGAGAACCTTCTCGATCTGGCCGATGTAGGCGATCGATACGTTGCCGTTCGAGTAATGGGCGTTCTCGACCGAGTCGTCGAGAAGCTGCCCCAGATCTAGCTGCTGTGTGTAGATGAGCCTGCAAACCAGGACGAGATCGGCTTGCGCGTAGACGGGATCGCCCTCGTAGTCGAGCAGGGTGAGCTCTGTCTGGGCGAGCTTGTCGCCATCACGCCCGGAATGTCTGCCGAGGTACATCATCGCATCGGGATGACCGGCGATGAACGAGACGGTGAACCTGCCGCTGGCGTCGATGAACTCCTTGGTGTACCGGCTCGGCCTGATATAGACGGTTGCCACCGGCCTATTCCAGAGGTAGCCCATCTGCGCCCACGCAACGGTGAGCATGTTGGTCTTGTTATCGGACGTAGCCGACACGAGGCTGTAATCGGTACTGAGTCTCTGTATGAAGTTGGCGTCGCACTCGTCTATCGAGATTTCACGAAAGCCCATCTGACATTCCTTCCGCTGCGAAAAGTGATTTCCTGGATGTGCTTAAGCGATAATACCGCATGCGAGAACTTGATGCCGGCACGGCCGCGACAAGAGGGCATGAGCGAGGGGCTTGCCCCGCAGCAGAGAAAGAGCGGTTGGGAGATTTACGATGGTTAGCGTTGATTCAGAGTGGTTCGACCTGTTCAAGATCATGGATTCCGGGCAGTGCTTCCGGATAGTACCGGGGTCGACGTCGGGGTCGGATGGGAGCATTCTCACGATCTCGGGCGACAGGTTCGTGCGGGCCCGTCCGGGGGCGAAGGGTTCCTGGGAGTTCGATTGCACGCAGAACGAGTTCGACGGGTTCTGGCGTCACTACTTCGATCTCGACCGCGACTACTCGAAATGGTTCGACAGCATCGACCCGCAAGACGACTACCTTGTTCGCGCTGGGCAGGTGGGCAGGGGGCTTCGCGTGGTGAACCAGGATCCATGGGAGACGCTTGTCAGCTTCATCATCTCGCAGCGCAGGAGCGTGCCCTCGATCACCGGATGCGTGGCCAAGCTCTGCGAGAAGTTCGGGGAACCTATTGGCGACGAGCTAGATGAGGTGTACTCCTTTCCCAGGCCGGAGAAACTGGCGGGGCTCTGCAAGGCCGACCTTTGCGGATGCTCGATGGGATATCGCGACGAGTACGTGATCGACGCCGCCAGAAGGGTCGCGACCGGTGTCTTGGATCTCGACGAGCTCGCCAAGATGGACGATCAGTCGCTGCTCGACTCGCTTATGGAGATCAGGGGTGTAGGGATAAAGGTGGCCAACTGCACAGCGCTCTACGGATTCCACCGCCTTGGTCTATTCCCGATCGACGTATGGATCCGCCGGGTTCTCGACGAGCACTACCCCGACGGCTTCCCAATGGAGAATTACCCCGGCTACGCCGGCTTCCTGCAGCTGCTCATGTTCTACGAAGCCAGACACTGAGGAGGCACTGTTAGACTTCGGCCCCTTTGCCACCACGGCCCCGAGACAGAGGAAAGCCCCCCGGAGCACCGCGTAGGACGCGGACTCCGAGGGCCTGTTCCTCTTGGGTTTC
>CAYRYP010000071.1:0-6164 GCA_964428485.1 uncultured Coriobacteriaceae bacterium | reverse complement strand
CGAGGATGTAGGCCTTGTCCTCGTCGGAAACGTCAGGGTTGTCCTTGACGGTCTTGGCGTAGATGCCGAACTCATGCTCGGCGGCAAGCTTCATCTCGCCCTCGACCTTCTCGAACATGCTCGCGGAAGCGTGGCAAGTCGGGCACTCCGCCGGCGGCTCGTCGCCCTCGTAGATGTAACCGCAGACCTTGCAAACCCACTTCATAATGAACCTCCTTGTTTGCGAACGAGATTCCTCTTCTCGTCCTCTCCTCTAATTAGCGACCCAGCTTTCGGCTAGACCGAAGTGGTGGTCTCTTCCTGACAGGTCGGACAGATTCCATCGAACTGCAGCGAATGGCCGATGATCACGTATCCCGACACCTCACCCGCCAAGTCGTCGACATCGGTGAGAATCGGGGTCATCACATCGTCCACCCTGCCGCAGCACACACACCTGACGTGATAATGAGCAAAGGCTCGGTGATCGAAGCGGTCGGCCCCGTTGTTGATGCGCACACGGCTTATCTCGCCCTCGTCGGCCAGCTTCCCCAAGGTGCGGAAGACCGTCGCCCTACCGATACTCGGATGCTTGTCGTGCACTGCGAGGTAAACATCGTCGGCCGTCGGGTGGTTGGCCAGGTTGCGCAGTTCCTCGGAGATTATCGCTCTCTGCACCGTGTTCCTTGCGCCCATTTCATGTCACCTCCTGTCCTGCTGTCTAGGTCATTATGACATAATGAGACAGAATATCAATTGATACTTTGTTAATTTTTTGTGAACGGCTGCGGGTATGAAGAGAGCACCCGCTACGTGAATCAGAGCATCTTGCCCTGAGCGACCCTCTGGTCGTAGGTGATGAAGCCCCAGATATCCATGATGAATGGCACCAGACAGATGACGATCAGGGTTATCGAGAACGCAGGGTAGAACCCACCACGCGTGGAGGCCTCTCCCCACACCAGAAACGCGATGAGCACCACGGCACAGCACGCGACGAACAAGACGATCGCGAACGCCGGGTTCTTTATCCGAAGGTAGCAGTAGGTGAACAGCGAGATGAGTGCGTAGACGCAGAAGCCGACGGCGACATCACTCACGATGAGCCACGGCGCAAGAGGCTCCTCCAGTGCAACGCCGTCGTCGAGTCCCATCGAGTGCATGATGAGAAACGCCGTTATGACAAGCACAAGCGCGAACTTGGTCCAGATGCAGCCCAGAAGTGCGCTGCGGCCGGGAAAGCGCAGATCACGGGCTCTGATGGGGTACTTCTTGTCTAGACGGCGCTTGTATCTCGTGATAGCGCTGTCATCGATCTTCTGAGTGATATGGTCGAGTCTCTGGTCCATCTCGCCCGTCCCAAACTAGCCGGTTGTCCACAACGTCACGATGGTATCACAGCGCATGCGGCCTCCTAAGCGCTCGGACTCCCCTACCGCAGGCCCGCTAGCTCTGACGATAGCGGGAGAAGAAGTCTGCGAGATCATCCATCGCCTCTTTAAGCACCTCCATGCGAGGCAGGTAGACGATCCTAAAATGGTCGGGTCGTTCCCAATTGAAGCCGCCGCCACGGGTGACGAGTATGCGCTTCTCGTGAAGTAGGTCGAGAGCGAACTGTTCATCGTCGGTGATGTTGAACTTCTTGATATCCATCTTCGGGAATATGTAAAACGCCGCCTTGGGCTTGACAGCAGTAATCCCAGGGATCGAAGTTAGCGCCTCGTAGACGAAGTTTCGCTGCTCGTATATACGCCCGCCAGGGACAACGTAGCCCTTAACAGACTGATGGCCGCCCAGCGCGGTCTGCACAATAGACTGAGCCGGCACGTTAGAGCACAGGCGCATGTTGGACAGCATCGAAACTCCGTAGATAAAGTCGCGCATACACTTCTTGTTCCCCGACAGGATCATCCAGCCGATGCGGAAACCGGCGATCATGTGCGACTTGGACAGTCCTGAGAAGGTGACGCAGGGCAAATCGGGGGCGAGCGAGGCGATGGAGATGTGCTCCGCTCCGTCCATGCACAGGCGGTCGTAGATCTCGTCGGAGAATATCATCAGCTCGTAGCGGCGGGCGATCTCGACTATCTCCTCGAGGACCTCACGCGGATAGACCGCCCCTGTCGGGTTGTTGGGGTTGATGATAACGATCGCCTTCGTCCGCGACGTGAGCTTGGCCTCGATATCCGCGATGTCGGGACACCATTCGGCTTGCTCATCGCAGAGGTAGTGCACCGGCACGCCTCCGGAAAGCGTCGCGCATGCGGTCCACAGTGGGTAGTCTGGCGAGGGAATCAGTATCTCGTCGCCATCGTCGAGCAACGCCTGCATGCAGAGGCTAATGAGCTCGGAGACGCCGTTTCCGGTATAGATGCTGTCCATGTCCACGTTGGGGATGTTTTTAATCTGCGCGTACTGCATGATCGCCTTGCGCGCGGAGAACAACCCGCGCGAGTCGGAGTATCCCTCGCAGTCGGGAAGCTGTTGGCGCATGTCAGTAACAACCTCGTCGGGAGTGCGGAAGCCGAATGGAGCGGGGTTGCCGATGTTGAGCTTGAGTATGCGGAGCCCCTCGGATTCCATGCGCGCGGCTTCGTCCGCCACCGGGCCTCTAACGTCGTACAGGACATTGTCTAGCTTGCTGGACTTCTTAAACTCACGCATGATCGTGCTTCCTTTCGCAACGGAATCTGGATGTGGGACGGCACCATCGGCAACCCGGGGCGCCTGGACCGCCCGGGACTCCGGCTCGCTGTCGGCGGCGGAGCTATCTGAGCCCAACAGCCAATCCACGTCCACCTCGAGTATCGAGGCGAGGAGCTCGACGACATTTTTTCGCGGGATGGTTTTTCCCGAGACGTACTGGCTCACCTGGCTCTTCCCTAGACGCGCGCCACGTTCGGCTGCGGAGTTGATGAGATCAACCTGCTTCATGCCGGTGCTCGCCATAGCCTCTGAGAGACGGCTGGTGAAATCGCCTCTATCGGACCCGGTTCCAACGTCCATCGATCTGCTCCTTCTCCTTCGGTCTTCGGGCACGCCGGGTGCACCCGATCTCACAAGCTAAAATTGAACTTAAAATTGAACCTGACTGTTTAGCCTCCGACCTTACTCCCAAATGGTTCAAAGTTCAATTGAACTTCTCCAAATTCCTAATAAGTTGAACTTTACATATGATGTCAGCGGGCAGAAGGCAGCTTTGGAACCGTGGACGGTTCGTCGTTGAAGATGATGCCCTGAATTTGCTCCAACTACACCTCACTTGCTCATGAAGCCATATCAAAATGGCTAGACTAATCCTGTGATCAATACGAAGCAGGAGCAGAACTCACTGATTCTGTCTGGAGGTTAGATTGCAGTGAAGAAGGTAGTGATAATCGGTGGAGTCGCAGGGGGTGCTACCGCCGCCGCCCGTCTAAGGAGACTCAACGAGAGGGCCGAGATCATCATCATCGAGAGAACCGGCTACGTCTCCTACGCGAATTGCGGCCTCCCGTACTTCGTAGGCGGTGTCATCACCGAGAGGTCTAAGCTCACGCTGCAGACGCCCGAGAGCTTCAAGCGCAGGTTCAACATAGATGTGCGGGTGAGGCAGGAGGCCCTGTCCATCGACCGCGAGGCGAAGACCGTGACTATAAAGAGGCTCGACGACGGAAGCGAGTACGTGGAGAGCTACGACAAGCTCATCCTCTCCCCCGGGGCCCGCGCGGTGGTTCCGGATCTGCCGGGGGTGGATTCCGACCGGATGTTCACCCTGCGCACCGTTGAGGACACCTTCGCCATCTACGACTTCATCGAGCACGAGAAGCCAAGGCGCGCGCTGATTATGGGCGGCGGCTTCATAGGACTCGAGATGGCCGAGAACCTGGTCAACCGTAACATCGATGTCACCGTGGTTCAGAGGAGCAACCACGTACTGCCTGTACTCGACGACGATATGGCGTCGATCCTTCACAACCGCATGCGCGACGGCGGGATTAATCTCGCCCTCAACACGCACATCAACCGCTTTGAGGAGCGCGAGAGCGAGGATGGACGCAGGGTGATCCTAGCTCATACCGACGAGGGACCGGTTTTCGAGGCCGACATGGTCATTCTCTCCATCGGCGTAACACCCGACAGCACGCTGGCCAAAGACGCCGGCCTGGAGCTTGGCATGAAGGACTCGATCAAGGTCGACAGCCACATGCGCACGAGCGACCCGTGCATATTCGCAGTTGGCGATGCGGTTGAACTACACCACTTCGTCAGCGGTAACCACGCCGTTATAGCCCTTGCCGGACCCGCCAACAAGCAGGGGCGCATCGCCGCCGGCAACGTATGCGGATGTGGATGCGACTACGAGTTCACCGGTTCGCAGGGCTCCTCGGTGATGAAGATGTTCGATCTCACAGTGGCCTCCACCGGGCTCAGCTGCAAGACGGCGGATGCGGCGGAGCTAGACTACGACTACGTGGTTCTCAGCTCCCCGTCGCACGCAACCTACTACCCCGGCGCGGGGAACATGACCCTCAAGGTGTTGTTCGAGGTTCGCTCCGGCCAGATCCTCGGGGCTCAGATCGTTGGCTCCGAGGGGGTCGATAAGCGCATCGACGTGATCGCCACCGCCATTAGAGCCAACATGACAGCCTACGACCTCGCCGAGCTGGACCTAGCCTACGCTCCCCCTTACTCGTCCGCGAAGGACCCGGTGAACATGGCCGGCTTCGCCATATGCAACATCCTGGAGGGCCTTGTGGACCAGGTGCACTGGAACGAGGCGCTCAGGCTCACCGACCCGGATCGCATCGCGGCCATGCAGGCTGCAAGATCGATCACCGACTCCGAGGATGATGACGACGACTCGGAGGAGACGGACTACCCACCGGTCCTCATCGACACACGCACGCCGCAGGAGTTCGAGTGCGGACACGTCGACTGGGCGAGGAACTTCCCGCTCGACGAGCTCCGCGACCATCTGGGAGACCTTCCGGCCGACAGGAGGCTCATCGTCTACTGCCACAGCGGCCTTCGCAGCTACATCGCCTGCAGGCTGCTCTCGCAGGAGGGGTTCGATTGCGTCAACGTCGCCGGGGGTTACAGCTTCCTGATGATGTCTCAGCGCGACAAGTCCATGAGGTAGAAGAACACCGAATTCTGTGCACTTTTTGGGTCTGAATCCTGTGCGCTTTTGAATTTGAAAGCTGCGTATCACAACAAGTACAATTTATTCGGAGCTATCAAAAAAAGGGATGCGAAGGTCGGCATTCTAGCAGAAAGGTATTTTGTTTGATGAAAAAGCTCACGAATCTCATGTTGGATAGGATGATCACTTCCTTCGAGGTGTTCCCCCCCAAGACGGACAGTGGGTTGGAGACCCTCAAGACCACTCTCAACAAGCTCAGTAACTACTACCCAGACTACATCTCGTGCACCTATGGTGCTGGCGGAGGAAATGCCAAGCAAAACCTGGAGATCTGCAAGCTAATCGAAGATAGCGGCACCATGCCCGTGACCCACTTCACATGCATCGGTCACACCAAGGAGACCGTCATCGAGCAGCTCCAGAACTACCTCGACAACGGGATCGATAGCATGCTCGCACTGCGCGGCGACCTGCCCTATGGATGGACCGGGACCAACGGCGACTTCGACTACGCCACCGATCTGGTCTCCTTTATCAGGCAGAACTTTGGCGACAAATTCGAGATTGCCGTCGCCGGCTCACCCGAGGGTCATATCGCCTGCCGTAGCCTTGAGGCCGACATCGCGCACCTCAAGCAGAAGCAGGACGAGGGTGCCGACTTCATCATGACCCAACTCACCTTCGACATGGAGCAGTTCAAGTACTGGCTGGACGCCATCCGCTGCGCCGGCATCACTATGCCAGTCGACGTGGGAGTCATGCCTGTCCTCGAGAAGAACGGCGTCATCAACATGTGCCTCTCGCGCAACGCCTGCGCCATCCCACGCAAGCTCGCCGAGGTCTTCTCGCACAACTGGTTCGACGTGGATCCCGATGGCAACGACCTTCCCGAGGTCAGGAAAGCCTTCCGCGAGGAGGGAATCGAGTACACCGTCGACCAGATTCTCGAGTACATGTCGATCGGCGTGGATGGCATCCACCTGTACTGCCTCAACAAGTGGGAGGATGTCTCCGAGATCATCGACAGGGCTGGCTTTGCCCGCAAGAACTGGAAGTAAAC
>CAYRYP010000070.1:0-6642 GCA_964428485.1 uncultured Coriobacteriaceae bacterium | reverse complement strand
CTCTAATCCGATTTCAAACCGCATCTAACCGAGATCCAAACCAATCCCAACCTCGACGCAGACAAGGAGGCAAGTCTACTGCCTACTCGAAGCAAAAGCTTCCGTCGCCCTCGCGCCTGAAGACCCCCCTGTCGGTGACGATCGCGTCTATCAGCGACGCCGGCGTCACGTCGAAGGCGGGGTTTCTGACCTCGACGCCCTCGGGGGTGGTCCTCATCCACATATCGAACTCGAGTGCATCGGCACCTCTGCGCAGGGTCATCCGGTGAAGACCGCCCATCGGCACCTCGGCCGAGGTGCCATCGGCAACCGAGTGCGCCAGCGTCTCTCCAATCTCCCCAGAGGTCTCGATGATCCCGCTGCCAAAAAAGCCACGCACCTCGTCAGGGTCGCGCTCCTCTATCTGGATGCACGACCCATCGGGTATCGACAAGTCGATCGTCGAGAAGGGAGCCGCAACGTAGAACGGAATATTGAAATAGGAGGCGAGAATAGCATGCCCCATGGTCCCGATCTTGTTGGCGGTGTCACCATTTGCGGCGATCCTGTCAGCCCCAACTATTACCGCATCGATAAGACCCGCGGAGATCGTGGAGGCGGCCATGTTGTCGCAAATCAACGTCGTAGGGACGCCTGCATGCATCAGCTCCCATGTGGTGAGTCTACCGCCCTGGTTGACCGGCCTCGTCTCGCAGGGGTAAACACGCTCCACACATCCATTATCGAAGGCCGAGTAGACCGCTCCTAGGGCCGTACCGTAGAAGACCGTGGCGAGCGAGCCCGCATTGCAGTGGGTCATGATGCGAATGGGCCGTCCGAGTCTCTCCGACAGCTCCGCGAAAAGCGCCGCCCCGTTGGATCCGATGGACCTGTTCGAGACCTCATCGTCATCTGCCAAGGCGCATGCGGCCCTCTCCATGGCGTCCACGATCTCGCTCACGCCGGCCCGGCCGCTATCTGCGACCCCCGCCGCCATCTCCTCGGCCACCTTGACCATCTCTGAGACGGCCCACGAGAGGTTTACGGCGGTCGGGCGCGCCGAGGAGACCTCGTCGGCAATAGGCCGAAGCGATGCCATGAAGCTCTCCACGCTCTGGTCCTCCGACTCGTTTCGGGCCCACAAGCAGAGGGCGAAGGCTCCTCCCGCACCAATCGCGGGAGCACCGCGCAGCGCCAGGGTCTTGATGGCATCGATCATCTGGGCGTGAGTGAAACACTCAATCTCCTCGAGCCTCGACGGCAGCCGTCTCTGGTCGATGAGCACCGCACGTGCGGGCGCGTCACCGGAAGCGTGCTCCCACCTTATCGACCTGGGAAGGGAGTCTGCACAGCCCATAGGCTACTCCGTCCCCATGCTCCAGGAGGAGAGGTACTCGCGCTGCTCGTCGGTGAGGGTGTCGATCCGAACGCCTAGGGACTCGAGCTTGAGTCTGGCGATGTCGTCGTCGATCTGCCTGGGCACGTCGTAGCAGTCCGGAGCCATACCGCGCCCCTCGCCCAGCATGTACTCGGCGCAGAGGGCCTGGTTGGCAAAGGACATGTCCATGACCTCGGCGGGATGCCCCTCCGCACAGGCGAGATTCACGAGCCTGCCCTCGGCAAGAAGAATGATCTTGCGGCCATCGGCAAGCTCGTACTGCTCGACGAGCGGCTTGAGCTGGCGCTTCGCGACGCAGTTCTGCTCGAGCCACTTGATGTTGATCTCGGAGTTGAAGTGGCCGGAGTTGGAGATGATCGCGCCGTCCTTCATATTCTCGAAGGCGGGGGCGTCTACGACGTTGAGGTCCCCGGTGACGGTGATCCACACATCGCACTCGGCGGCCGCCTCCGCGCAGGGCATGACGCGGTATCCGTCCATATGAGCCTCGAGGGCGCGCAGCGGATCAACCTCGCACACGATCACACTCATGCCCATGCCCGAGGCGCGCATCGCAAGGCCGCGCCCGCACCAGCCGTAACCGCTAACCACGAGGGTGCGGCCCGCGAGCAGGCGGTTGGTAGCCCTGATCACACCGTCGAGCGACGACTGACCGGTTCCATAGCGGTTGTCGAAGAAGTGCTTGGTGTTGGCATCGTTGACGTTGATGACCGGGTAACGCAGCACACCGTCGGCTGCCATTGCAGCCATCCTCACGACGCCGGTGGTGGTCTCCTCCATGCCACCGATGATCCCCTCGAGCGCGTCGGTGCGCTCACCGTGGATGCGGCTCACAAGATCGGCACCATCGTCGATAGTGATCTGCGGATGTAGGTCGATCACCTGGTCGATGTGCTTGTAGTAGGTCTCGGTGTCCTCACCGCGGATGGCGAAGACCCTGATGCCGTAATGCTTGACGAGCGCAGCCGCGGTGTCGTCCTGGGTGGACAGCGGGTTGGACGCACACAGGGCCACGTCGGCACCTCCTGCAGCCAGAGTGCGCATCAGATTGGCGGTCTCGGTGGTCACGTGCAAACAGCAGCCGATCCTCACTCCCTCGAGCGGCTTCTCCTTCTCGAATCTCTCGCGGATGAGGGAGAGAACCGGCATGTCCATGTCGGCCCACTCAATCCTCGCCTTGCCATCATCTGCCAGGGAAATGTCGCGGATATCGCACTCGATCCCGTCTATAAATGCCATTTCAAACCTCCTGAACGGTTTTTGCCGAACACGAACACATATTAAAGTGCCAGCGGTCCATACCATGGTGGCACAAGTCCGCTGGCACTATATTCCTTCTTGCCGGTTCTTTCGCTATTTTGCGCTGTTCATCGACTTGATGAGGGCATCGGCGTACTCCGTGGTGGTCACACATCCATCGGTGGAGCCGGTGATGGTGCGCTTGAGGTCGTAGGTGATGTCCTCCCCGCGCCCAACAACGTCGATGATGGCGTCGAGGACCCTAGAGGCCGCCTCCCTCTCCTCGAGGTGGTTAAGCATCAGCACCGACGAGAGCAGAAGCGCCGTGGGGTTGGCCTCGTTCTTGCCGGCGTGAATGGGAGCGGAGCCGTGGACGGGCTCGAAGATCGCGCACTCATCGCCAATATTGGCGCCGGGAGCGATCCCGAGGCCTCCTACTAGACCCGCGCAGAGATCGGAGACGATGTCACCGTAGAGGTTTGGCAGCACCACGACGTCGAAGGTATCGGGGCGAAGGACGAGTCCCATGCAGGTGGCGTCGACGATGCGGTCCTCGAACTCGACGCGTCCCTCGTACTCGGCCGCGACCTCACGCGCGACGCGCAGGAACAGACCGTCGGAGTACTTCTGGATGTTGGCCTTGTGGACTGCGGTGACCAGACGCCTACCGTTAGCGATAGCGTACTCAAAGGCGAACTTGACGATACGCCTGGTGGCAGTGATGGAGATCGGCTTGATCGAGATGCCCGAGTCGGGGCGGATATTGCCGGCGCCCTTGTCGGCGATGAACTTGATGAGCTCGGCAGCCTCCTCGGAGCCCTCCTCGAACTCAATGCCGGCGTAGAGATCCTCGGTGTTCTCCCTCACCAGCACCACGTCAACGTCATCGTAACGAGCGCCTGTTCCCTTGATGGAGCGGCACGGGCGCAGATTCGCGTAGAGGTCGAGCTTCTTGCGCAGCGCAACGTTGACGGAGCGAAATCCAGTTCCCACGGGAGTGGTGATGGGGCCCTTGATGGCCACCTTGTTCTTCTTGATGGAATCGATGACATAGTCGGGAAGAGGGGTCCCGTACTCGTCCATCAGGTGGGCGCCGGCATCGGCTACCTCCCAGTCGATGTCCACTCCGGTTGCCTCCACCACCTTGACCATGGCGTCGGTGATCTCAGGTCCGATCCCGTCTCCGGGAATAAGCGTGACGACGTGTTTTGCCACTTCACAGCTCCTTGTCGCTTCGTTTGGCCTTCATTACTCGCCGGCCCCGGCCTTTTAGGGCCAGGGCCGGATGATCTATAGACTGTCTACTTCTCGCAGGCGTCGACTATGGTCTGAGCACGCCTCTGCAGGGCGCCCTTGCCAGAGCTCGCATCGAACGACATCCTCTGGGCAAGCGCAGCCTTGACCTCATCGGGCGCCTCTCCACCGGCGAACTTCACAAGCTCGTCGAGCATGTCGTTGAACTCAGGGTCGCCGTGGTAGCACTGGATGGCCTCGTTTATGAGCGGCCATACAACGACCGCCGATTCGGAGTCGCACTCGCCGAGCCTGCAGAGAAAGCGGAAGGCGGCGAGGCGTGTGAGGCCGGAGTCCTCGTCGAACAGCGAGGCCTCAGCCCCCGCAACCGCCTCCGAGCACTTTTCAAAACAGGTGGGAACGAGCTCGTAGAGAGCCTCGAGGACCGACCATCTGGTCTGAGCCTCGGGACGATGCAGCGCGTCACAGAGCGAGTCGATGCTCGGTTGCAGCAGGGACGCATCCTCCCGGGCAACCTGAGCGATGATCGTCGCGGAGAACTGCCTGACCCTGCGTCCGTCTCCGCAAAGGCTCGCAATCAGGGCCTCTAAAACATCAGGCTCCGACTTGGCCAGCGCGGCGTACTCCTCCTTCGAGAACGAGGGGTCTATGACGATGCGCTTTACCCCGTCGACCTCCTCGTACATTTTGGCCTTGTCTGTCTTGCCCATATATGCGCGCTCCTAGAGATTGAATCCGTTGTACTTCTTGAAATGGGCCGCTAGACCACCGTCATTGAGAAGGGTCGCCATCACCGGGGGCAGCGGGGAGAACGGAATGTCGATGCCCTTGGTGACGTTTGTGACCTTTCCACCCTCGAGGTCGATCTCGAGAGTGTCGCCCTCGTCGATGAGGTCGGTGTCGCACTCCACAACCGGAAGCCCGGTGTTGATGGCGTTGCGGTAGAAGATCCTCGCGAAGCTCTTGGCCACAACGGCCTTGGTGTTCGAGTGGATCAGAACAAGCGGTGCCTGCTCGCGGCTCGAACCCATACCGAAGTTCTTGCCGGCCACAAGGATGCCGCCCTGGGGCTTGACCTTCTCGTAGTAGTCGGGGTCGAGCTCCTCCATGGCGTGACGTGCCATGTCGTTCATGTCGTTGGACTTGAACTTGTACTTTCCGGAGATGATGTAGTCGGTGTTGACGTCATCGCCGAACTTGAATGCCCTGGCGCTAATCTGCATGTGGGTGTCCATCTCCTTTTCGGTTATCCGATGTAATTGCGGGGGTCGGCGATCTGGCCTTCGATCATCGAGGCCGCCACCGTCGCCGGGGACCCGAGGTAGATGAAGGCGTTGGAATTGCCCATCCTACCCTTGAAGTTCCTGTTGGCGGTGGAAATGACGTTCTCGCCGTTGGAGGGCACGCCGTTGTGGGTTCCCACGCAGGGGCCACAACCCGGGGTGACGATGCACGCGCCAGCCTCAACGAGCTTTTGGATGTAGCCACGCTCCATGGCCTCGAGGTAGATCGGGCGCGATGCGGGCGCGACGACGAGCCTGCACTTAGGGTTGATCTTCTTGCCGTCGAGGATGGACGCTGCGATGGCGAGGTCCTCGGTGCGCCCATTGGTGCAGGTTCCGATGTATCCCTCGGCGATCGGGGTGCCCGCGACCTCGTCGATGGGGCTGACGTTGTCAACCGAATGCGGCTTGGAAATCTGCGGGACGATCTTGGAGACATCGATGTCGATGGTGTCGCAGTAGACGGCGTCATCATCGGGAGAGATCGGATTGGGCGTGCGACTGCTGTGCGCAGCGAAGAAGTCGAGCGTCTTCTGGTCGGCCTTCATGAGGCCCGCCTTGGCCCCGACCTCGATTGCCATGTTGGAGATGGTCATTCGGGCGTCTACACTGAGCGCATCGATGGCCTCCCCATGGAACTCGAGCGCCTTGTAGGTGGCGCCGTCTGCTCCGAGGATTCCCGCCAGGTAGAGGATCATGTCCTTGGAGAACACGCCTGCGGGAAGCTGACCGTTGTAGTTGACCCTGATGGTCTCGGGAACCCTGAACCAGAGCTTGCCGGAGATCATCGCGGCCGCGCCGTCGGTGGAGCCGACACCAGTGGAGAAGACGTTGAGTGCGCCGTAAGTGCAGGTGTGCGAGTCGCATCCCACGACAAGATCGCCGCAGACGATCTTGCCCGACTCGGGAACCAGCTGATGGCAAACCCCGCATCCCCAGTCATAGATGGTGATTCCGGTCTTCTCGCCGAACTTGCGCATCTTGTCGTGTATGGCCGACACTCCCTCGAGTGGAGACGGGCAGGAGTGGTCCATGACCATCGCGACCTTGTCCTTGTCGAAGATCTTGCCTCCAGCCATGTTCTCGATCGCGTCGATCGCGAGCGCCGAGGTGCCGTCCTGGCTCATCGCAAAGTCGATGTCGGCTATCACGATGTCGTTGGCATGAGCATCGGTGCCGCTGTGATTGGAGAAGATCTTCTCCGCTATCGTCTTACCTATCTCAATCTACCTCCTCTTTTCGGTGCGCAGGCACCTTCCCGTGCCAACCGTGCGCACCGCCTCTCGCATTGGTTCCCTCCGACTGGAACCCCCTTGTCCCGGTGGCATGGCGCGCAGGCGGCCACGGGAGGAGGTCTCCCTGTGCAGTTCCATACTTGATAAGTGGAGCTTGTTGGTCTTGCGGGTTGTCCCCGAAGATCGCCTAATGCGCCTGATTAAGCTTATCCAAGCTTGCAGGGAACTCCCCTCACGAAGTCGCAAGCGGGTG
>CAYRYP010000069.1:2140-6703 GCA_964428485.1 uncultured Coriobacteriaceae bacterium | reverse complement strand
ATGTCTCCGAGATCATCGACAGGGCTGGCTTTGCCCGCAAGAACTGGAAGTAAACTTTCTGGAGAAACCCGAGCGCTCGGTAGCAAGCCGGGCGCTCGATAGCAAGTTTCAAAAAGGGCGGCACCTGGATGGGCCGCCCTTGTCAATTCTGTGGTGGAGATGATGGGACTTGAACCCACGACCCCCGCGTTGCGAACGCGATGCTCTCCCAGCTGAGCTACATCCCCACATGAGTCTTCGGCTATTGCCGTCAACTGCTCGAGTATCCCAATGCGCCCGCCCGTTGTCAACGAATGATCGGGAAGGGGCATCTCGGGAAACCCCAAGAGCCCACGACCGAGAGGTTTTAAGCCTAGACAACCGCCCTTATCTCGGACTTTCCGGTCTCGCTCGTGTCATCGGAATCCTGGGACTCAGCATCAGTCTCGGAAACGCTAGCGGGTTCATCGACGAACCTGTTGTAGAGGTTAGCAAGGATTTCCTCAGCCTCGGCCACGGTGGACTCGATGATCTCACGGCAACTCAAAACATTGTCGATTCGTCCAACGACCTGCCCGGACCAGAACAGGCCCTTGTCGGTGTCACCCTGCAATAGCCCCTTCTCGAACTGCGGCATGCCGACGCACCACTGGATCGGGTCGGCACCCATCTTCCACATGAAGCGTGCGAGCCTCCACAGCTCCTTGAAGCCAGGATGCGTGTGCCTGGTCTCCCTGTACATGGCCCCTGGGATCTTCCATGGATGCGCACGCCAGGTGCGATGCTTGCCGATGCCATCACCCTGTATAACATTGCAGTAAACGCCATCGTACTTGTTTGAGTTGATAGGACTGTCCTCCTGTTTGGTGGTAAGCCACTCGAGCGCGTTCTGCGGGATTGTAGATTCTTTACTCATCGCAAAGCGCGTGCCCATACCAATGCCCTCGGCCCCCATTGCCAGCGCCGCAGCAAGACCTCTACCATCGGAGAAGCCTCCAGAGGCGATGACGGGAACGTCCAGAGCCTGGGCGGTCTTCATCGTGAGCACGGTGGAGCTGAGGTGGCCAGGATGACCTCCGCCCTCCTGCCCGTGGGTGATGACTGCGTCAGCGAGACCCTTCTTCACGAGACTCAGTCCATGATGGGTCTTGCCAATCGTGGGTATGTAGATGACGCCTCTGGGCTTGTCGATGCCCATGAGCCTGAACGGATCGCGGATCGCCGAACCCCAGACCGGACACTCCTCCTCGATCCACACGCGAACGTACTCGCCGAAGTGCGGCACCAGAGGAGAGACGTTAACCCCAAAGGGCTTGCCCTTTAACTTGTCCTTGATCCAGCGGATCTGATTCCTGTACTCCTCGACGGTGATGTTGGCAAGAGGTAGAAAACCCAGGCCACCCGCCTCTCCCACTGCGACAATCATTTCGGGGTTGACCACGTTGGCCATACCACACTGAATGACCGGATGCTTGATTCCAAGCAACTCTGTGACTCTGGTTTTCATGATCCTCCTAAAACTCTCGCACCGAAGGAGGTGCCCTTTCCTAAAAGCCTTTCCGCGCACTCCGACATGGCGCGAACGGCCGACTATTCCTTTGCCTTCTTCTCAAACTCGCGGAGAATGACCTTGCCAGCCCCGCGGATCATCATCTCGTCGCTTCCGCCGGAGATCCTTATCTCACGGATGTCTCGCCACAACTGCCCAATGCGATTGCCCTCGTAGTACGAGCGCCCGCCGAATATCTGGAAGGCATCGTCTATCACCTGGAACGCAGACCTCGCCGTGTAGAGCTTGATCAGGGAGCTATCCAGCCTTAGAGACTGTCCGTTGTCATACTTCCACGCTGCTTCCAAAACCATCCTGCGCATGTTATCCACCCTGATGCGCATGTCGACGATCTTCTCTTGGATGAGTTGATTGGTGCCGATGGGCTTGCCAAACTGCAGCCGCTTGTTGGCGTAGTCGCAAGCCAGCGAGTAGGCCTCGTAGGCCTGAGCGTAGTTGTAGGCGGCCAGCAGCGTGCGCTCCATCTCCATGTGGCGCATCATGACGGTGAACCCACCGCCTTTCTCGCCGAGGATGCACGACTCGGGAATCTCAACGTTCTTGAACATGATGCTGCAATCGGTGTAGAGCTTGCCGCCAATCTTCTTCAGCGACTTTATGGCAACACCCTCCTCCCACGAGGGGACAACGTAGATGCTCATAGAGTTGAACGGTGTGTCATCGATGTCGGTGTTACGCGCGATCACAATAAAATAGGGCGCGTAATCGGCGTGCATGATCATCGTCTTCTCGCCGTTAAGCCTCACCTTCCCGTCACCAATGGGCTCGGCAGTCATCCTGTAATCCGAATCAGAGCCAGCCAGAGGTTCGGTGAAGCACAGGGCATACGGGACGGTTCCGGTGGACAGGATGTTCATGCAGTCACGCATCTGCTCATCGTTACCGAAGTTGACGATATACATAGGACCGATCGTCTTGCCGACGGTGTAGGGGAACCCTCTCTCGCCAAACTTCATGCACACGAGCACGAGATCTGTCAGCGAGGCGGGCTTGCCGCCGTACGCCTCGGGGAGTCCGAGCCTTCCGAACGGGCTCATAAAGACCGCCTTATAGAACTCCTGCGGATAAGACTCACTCTCAAAGTGCTCGGTAAAGTAGGTGCGGTCGAACCCGCATCCGTCGAGCCAGGCATCTAGCTCGTCCATGAGCTTTTGCTGATCTGTGCTCAAATTGAAATCCATTGTCCACCCTCTTGTCTTACTCTGGGATTGCCTCGAAATTGCATGTTGCCGTTGACGCTGTCACGATCGGGCATCCCGGACTCGGGAAAAAGGGAAAAACCTCATCCGGGACACCCGTCGCAAACCGGAATTGAGTCGTGGAGCTATTACCCGGTGTAGCGCACCTCTGGAACCTGCGCAGCAGTGATATCCACGAAGCAGATGTCTGGCGTGACATCGGTGAAGTTGACAATATCTTCCAAAAGGCGCTTGCTGTGCTGATCAAGCGCATCGTGGTAGGCCTGCTCGCTCTCGTAGAAGAGGGTGCCCACGACCGCGTAATTCGAATCGGGATCCTCAGGAATCTCGACGAGCATGCCCTTGCACGCGCCCGCTGCGAGCTCATTGCTCGTGGCGAGATGCCCGTTGATGTAGTAGTCCATGTCAAAGCGCATGCCCTCGACCCTCGGATAGCAGATCTTCATCGCGATCATGTTCAGGTTCCTTCCTCCTCTTTACCCGTAGACATCAGGACATTCGACGTCTACGGACCGCTGATCGCCCGGGATAAATCGTGGCCCTAATCCTACTTCTCGACGGCATCGCCAAAATAGCCGCTCACTCCAGAGAGCTCCGGATCGTCGATGGCACAGGCGGTCGGCGCAGTGACGAGCCAGCTCTTGTCGCGCACGCAGATGAGCCCGATCGCGTCCTTCGGACAACCCATGACGCAGGCACCGCAGCCGACGCACTTGTCGGCGTCGACGACCGCCTTGGCCTTCATAATGCCCTGGTCGAAGGCATCCATGTCCTTGACGAGGGTGATCACACCGAACGGGCAGCGCTTGAGGCAGTTGCCACAGCCAATGCAGTTCTCGTAGTCAACGTCGGCGCGGAAGCGGCTCTCCCAGAAGGAGTGCATGTTGTGCTCCCAGACAGGACGGCATATCGCGCATCCGCGGGAGTCGCAGCAGCAGACCTGGCCGACGACAGGGTAGCCGCCGTTGGCGGTCATGACAAGGCCGCGCTTGGCCATCCTCTTGCCGTGTTCAATGGCCTCCTCGACAGTGAGCTCGGTTCCAAGCCCGCGCTCGCGGCAGTAGTCCATATCGCCAAACGGGGTGATGTGCAAGCACACGTTGTTGTCGGGTTCGCCGGTATCGGGGTTCTGGGACATCACGTCATGGCCGGCCTGGCCTGTCTCGTGATAGCGAATGTAGTTGCAACAGCACTCGTTGACGACCCTACCCGGGGCATTGGTCACAAGATAGTTGTAGTCCTCGATCGGGTCGAGTTCGGTGCCGTCCTTGACGGTGCCGGGCAGCGGGATGACACGGATCTGGTTGTCGTCGAACTCCCTCTTGCCGGAGGCCTGCGCTTCGCGGAACTGCTTGTCCTTGTCGACCCAGACGTCCTCGACCTGGTCGGTGGAGTCCCAGACGTCCCAGTAGTACATGAAGCGCTCCATCTCAGGAGTCTTCTCGTACTTGTCGTACATCCAGTTGTAGGACATGGTGTCCTTGATGGAGATCGGGTCGGCATGATAGAAGTAGACGGTTCCTTTGTCGCGCTTGCGAGGGACACAGATACCCACAAGATCGAACCAGTCCACTCTTTCTTTGATGTAGTCGTTGTCGAGATCGGGGAGCTTTTCGTAGAGTTCCTCCATGGTCCCCGGCATGGCGAGCAGGATGCTCGCCTCGTCAACATTCTGCACATAGGGGGTGATGATCTTTGGGCCCCACTGAGAACCCTGCATGCC
The DNA here is from genome assembly GCA_964428485.1 of uncultured Coriobacteriaceae bacterium. Taxonomy (GTDB): domain Bacteria; phylum Actinomycetota; class Coriobacteriia; order Coriobacteriales; family CADBOM01; genus CAZPAN01. Next base: position 2,232 of record CAYRYP010000069.1, on the reverse strand, counting down.
GGTTAGATCACATAGCTTGTCGATGACTGCCTTGTAAACGGCATTGCTCTCGTAATCCATCATCCTCTTCCTCTCTATAATCATTCCTCTTC
>CAYRYP010000069.1:0-2040 GCA_964428485.1 uncultured Coriobacteriaceae bacterium | reverse complement strand
ACGGCATTGCTCTCGTAATCCATCATCCTCTTCCTCTCTATAATCATTCCTCTTCGTACGTTCCTTGTCGCTTCTCTTCCCTTCACCTAGGAAAACCAGTGTTGACAACAAGCAGGTGATAACCTTTACCCGATCCCTGATCCACCGGATGGGGATCGTCACTTTCACGGGGTGCAGGGCCCCGAGGGTCGCAACCTCGGATATCCGGCCCTGCCCCTATTCGCCTAATTTTTCAACCGGAAGAATCGTTTTGAAGCCGAAGGCTGGCCTAGGCAGTGGCCCACTCCTTGCGAAGTTTCTCGCCGACCGCCTGGATGATTTTGATGACGATCATCAGGAGCACCAGAAGCACGATGCAGAGGACAACGCCCATCGTGTAACTGCCGGTCATGTCGTAGATCGACGCGTAGATAGAGACGAACCCGTAATAGGAAAACGCAAGGAAGGCGTTGACCCAGCAGGAGATCGTTCCGAAGTTCTTGCCGCCGAAGTAGCGCTGGGCAGCGACGGTGGTCCCGACCATCGGAAGACCCATCGGCAGACCGAACAGGAAGGAGCCGGCGAAGATCGCGGTGCTGTTGTGCACGAAGATGATGAGCAGGCATCCTATCACGCCGAAGATCCCCAGAAACACGGTGGCCCTGAACATTCCCCATTTGTCGACAAGTCCGCCAACGATGATCGATCCGATGACCCATCCGACCAGAGAGACAGTCCCGACGAGCCCGGAGACGGTGGTGTCCATGCCAGCTGCCTGGGCGAGACCAGGCAGATTGGCCGACATTGCGTTGATCGCCATGGCAAATATCGCGAAGATCAGCACGAAGTAGAAGGTCGAGGCCTTCAGGGCACGCTTCCAGGTGATTCCGGGAAGCTCAATGTGCTCGGCTTCCTCGATCTTCTTGACATACTGCTCCTCATCGGCGCCGTAGGGGATGAGGTTGCGCTCGGAGGGACGATAGCGGAACAGCGGGATGGCTACGATGAGCAAAATGCCCGCGATTATCGCCTCGACCAGAAACGCATTGCGCCATCCGAAGCTGGCAATGATCCAGCTGCCGAGAGTCGACCAGATAGCGCCGACTCCGGTGGTGACAGCGTTGATGACGCCGACCACGGTTCCTTGGCCCTTCTCGAACCAGTTAGCCCCTACGCCGCACATGAACGCTCCACCGCAGAGGGCTCCGGTGATGGCCATGAAAACGGCCGCGACGTACATGTTGGCAAGAGAGGTTGCGAAGTAGGGCAATATGAATCCCACCACCGCAGCCGCCATGCCGATGGGAATCCAGATCTTGGACTTGACCTTGTCCATGATGATTCCCACGAACAGGTACATGACGCCCATGACCAGTCCCATGACGGTGAGGTAGAATGCACCCTCACCGCGTCCTACGTTGAACGCCTCGGACATCGGGACGATGGTGATACCGGATGCGTTCTGCATCATTCCAGAAGTGAGGCATCCGATCAGGATCGCGCCTATAAGGGCGATCCAGTGCCAGTTGGACTTGTTTCGCTTGGTCCAGACCGTAGACTGCTTTGCGTCGTCTACCATTTTCTCCTCCTAAACAGTGTCTTGTCCCAGTTTCCAGTTACCTGCTTGTCGGGGATTTCCCTGTGATTACCTAGTTGGGGTTGATCGTTGTGAGGTTGTTTCCCTCGCCGTCGTAGACAGCGGGAACCTCCTGCCCGGAGAGCACTCGATAGGCGCCGAGCGCCAGGGCCTCATTCTCGAAACCGCCGGGATAGCGCAGAAACGGCCCCATCTTGCCAACATGCTTAGCGATCGCGTTGATGAGCTTGTTGGAGTTGGCCATCCCAGCCGTGAACACGATCGCGTCGACTTCGCAGTCGAGTACCGCATAGCACGAGCCGATCTCGCGGATGATCTGATGGACCATCGCATTGAAGACGAGCGTGGCCTGCTCGTCGCCAGCATCGACCATCTTTTCGACCTCGCGCATGTCTGCGGTACCGAGGTAGGACTTGACCCCCGCATCGCCCTTGAGCATGCGGAACACCTCGGCCTCGGTCTTA
>CAYRYP010000068.1:0-7092 GCA_964428485.1 uncultured Coriobacteriaceae bacterium | reverse complement strand
GTTCGAGATTTGTTCAGACCCCATTCAGATAGTCGACAGGATCGAGAGGATCTCAGCGGGCGCCTAGTCGGCCGTCTGGTCCCCGGGAGCTCTCAGGCAGGGAGACCTACTCCCAGGGGGTTTTCACGAAGATGTCCACCGGGAAGAGTTCCGGTGGCTGTGGTGTGGTGTTCTCGAGAAGGCACCTCGTCTCTTCGGCTACCTTCCTAGGTGTTGTGACGAAGAGGAGAGGTAGCTCGGTGATCGCTGCAACGTCCTGCGCGAATGGGATAGCATCGACCACGGTCTGTGCTGTGGTCTCCCTCTTGAGGTGGGAGTTGCCGACGATGTGGGTGGCCGCAAGGCCGCTGACGCGCTCGATCTCCGACAGGAGTTCCCCTGCCTCCTCTGCGAAGGTTGTCTGGTATCTGCGCTGGTTGACCACGTAGAGCATCTGGTATCCTGCCGCATCGATGCGCCTGCGGTAGCGGCCAAGTGCCGTTGCCCCGTCCGGATCTCCCCCCACATCTATGATCGTCATCGTGCGTCCGGCGGCCGCGTCGTCGATGGCGTTGTCGATGCCCGGGCCTAGTGAGGGTGTGTCGAGGGTTGTTCCCGCGAACACCGGGGCGACCACCTTCACCCCCGCCGCCTCCAGCACGTCAGAGGAGTCGGAGGCCCTGAAATAGGGGTTGACGATATCGAGGTCCACCAGGGTCACGCACTGGCCCTCCTTGGCCAGTGCGAGCGCCATGTTTATCGAGAGATTGGTCTTGCCGCATCCGTAATGTCCGGTTACGACTACGATCGAGGTGTCTATTAGTTTCGAGAGGCTCATTTCGACTTCCCTTCGTGCCATTGGGGTTTGTGAGAACCGCCCTCGTTGGTTGGTAACATGATACTTTGTGTTCGTGCGGCAGCTGGGAATCCCAAAGTATTTGATTTGTGGGTTATACTTTGCTCTCGGACATCGATCAATCCGATGGTCCACATTGCCCGAGTGGCGGAATGGCAGACGCGGAGGTCTCAAAAACCTCTACCCTCTGGGTGTGTGGGTTCAACTCCCACCTCGGGCACCAACTCAACCTAGCTCCAAGCACATCTCTAGACGCAAAGACGCCCCCGGAATCGATCCGAGGGCGTCTCGTTGACTTTTCGCTTTGGCGCGCTTGGTGCAGATCAGCCGAAGTACTTCTGGGAGAGCTTGTCGATCTCCTCGTCGACCGCCTGGTAGAGTCCGGGGTAGGTGGAGAAGGGCAGCCCCTGGCACAGTCCAGGAATAAGGAACTTGCCGCCGTTGGTGCTCTCGATCAGATTCTCGAGGCCCTCGCGGACGTCCTCCTGCTTCCAGCCCTCGACGTCGTAGGTGCCGTTGTTGAGTCCACCGAAGAAGGTGATCTGACCGCCATACTTCTCGACGAGCTCGGGGATGTTGTTGGTATCGATCACGCCCTGCCAGATGTCGATGCCAATCTCGATCATGTAGGGAACAAGGGTGGCGGCGTAGCAATCGGCGTGGTGCACGATCAGCTCAATGCCGCGCTGCTTGTAGTAGCCGTAGAGATCCTTGTAGGGCTCAAGGAAGAACTCGGCCCACATGTCGGGGGAGAGGAAGGTGTTGGCCTGCATGCCCCAGTCATCGTGCTGGAGGACGGCGTCGGGATTGCAGACCTCCATGAACTTGTCCATGCACTTCATGTTGTATTCGACGAGGAACTTGATGAGGTCGTGCATCTCATCGGGATACTCGTAGAAGTACTCGAGTGTGCGAGTAATCTCGCACAGGAAGTGGCAATGCTCGAAGAGGCCAGGGGCGACGAAGGCGGTGGCGAAATACTCTTCGCGGTTGACTGCCTCTCCTGCCTCGGCCATCTTGTCCCAAGCGCCCTCTCCGAAGCCGTCGAGGTCGGGGGCCTTCAGATAGTCCTGCCAGTGCTCGATGTCCTTGATCACGATGTGCTCTTCATCATGAACCGGGAAGGCGCCCGGGGTTCCCTGGGGCCAGACCCTGGTGATTCCCCATTCGTCGGTGACCGGAACACCATCAGGCCCGGGCAGCTTGTTGACGGGGTTTCCGAAAAGCGTCTTGAAGGGCTCGTACTGCTTTACGAAGCGATCGGGATTTCCTCCCGGGGTGATGGTCTCGATGAGATTCTGCCTTGGAGTTAGCATGTTCGACCTCCCATTTCGTCACTTTTCGACATGATCGCTCGCCATGGTTTCGAGCGACAAAAAATACACACAAAAGGGACTATAGGGAAGAAAAAAGGTCGGAAGCCGGGCATATCGCACATAGTGGATGTCAAAAATGATTAGGTTTAACAACGGTAACAACTGCGCCTCCGCGGTGTGCGCCAACTGCGCCTTTGCGGTGTGCGTATGGCCACACGAGTCGTTTCGCATGGGAGTGGCTTGGGCGACTGATATGATTGGGCGCATGGGCGTAGGACCGATTTCCAGTCAAGGGAATCTAGGGCACAGCAGCGGAGGAATGAATGAGCATCGAGCGCGTGGCGATCATCGGAAAGGGGGCCGTAGGCATTCTCTACGGCACCATCATCGAGCAGAACCTTGGGCCCGGCTCGACGGAGTTCGTCATGGACGACGAGCGGTTCGAGCGCCATCGCGCTGACCAGATTACCGTCAACGGCGAGCCGTGTCGCATTCGTACGATTCCCGCAAGCGAGGCCTCGCCAGTCGATCTCGTGCTGCTGGTGATCAAGGCCACAGGGATGGAGAAGGCTCTCGAGACAATGGAGCGACTGGTTGGTCCCGGCACGCGTATCGCGTCGCTTCTCAACGGCGTCACCAGCGAGGAGAGAATCGCCGAGCGCTTCGGCTGGAAGGGGACGGTGCTCTCCGTTGCGCAGGGGATGGATGCGGTCTTCATCGACAACGCCCTGACATTTACACACGTGGGCGAGATCCGCTTCGGAGCCGCCCCCGGAACCTCCCCGGAAGCGGTTGGAGAGATCGAGGATTTCTATCGCCGCGCCGGCATCCCGCATGTGGTGGAGTCTGACATTCGCCACCGTCTCTGGACCAAGCTCATGCTCAACGTCGGTGTCAACCAGACAACCATGGCGTTTTCCGGCAGCTACGGGTCGGCGGTGGAGGAGGGAACCGAGCAGTGTCGGTGCTTCGTCGCAGCGATGCGCGAAGCGATGGCCGTAGCGCGTGCAGAGGGGGTCGATGTTACCGAGCAGGACCTTACGGAGATGTTCGAGCTCATTGCGTCGCTGGAACCCGATGGGCTTCCGTCGATGGCACAGGATCGCATAAATCGCAAACCCACTGAGGTGGAGGAGTTTGCCGGCACCGTGATCAGATTGGCGGAGCGCCATGGGATCCTTGTCCCTACAAACAGGTTCCTCTACGAACGCATCCGAGAGATCGAGGCGAGCTACGCCTCCTAGGGAGCTGTCCTCTGTTTGCTCTATCCCCTGATCTCGCGCAGGAGTTGCAGCATCTCTTTCTGTTCCATCATGTCGGCGAGCTTGCACGAGTGTTCTAGCGACGATATGAGCTGCAGGGCAGACTCCAGCGTCTTGCCCACCGCGAAGGGCCCATGTCCGCCGATGACCCCGATGCTTCCGCCGGCCTCGACGATGTCAGCGAGCATCTTTGCACCCTCGGGACTTCCGATCGAATACTGCGGGCGAACTACCTTCACCGGTTCGGGGAGGAGCAGTTTGCACTCCGAGTCAACCGAGCAGATTTCGTCGTGGTACATGGACCGAAGCGTTGTGTGCGCGGTGTGCGCATGCACGATCGCCCGCGTGCCAAACTCCTCGTTGCGCGTCTCACATCGGCGCATCATCGCATGGTGGATCTCGCGGTGAACCACGAGCTCGCTGGAGCAGTTGGCGTCCGTGTCGGAGGGTTCCCAGCTAGTTTCGATTACATCGCCCTCGCGCAGACGTCCGAGCATCGAGCCGGTGCGGGTGATCCAGATCCTCTCCCCGTCGCTTACGGAGAGGTTGCCTCCGTGGCTGGTTATCGCTCCCGAAAGAAAGAGATCGCGCCCGATCTCCGAGAACCTGGTCTCGAGCATGCTGATGTCAATGCTCACGATGTTCACCTCTGTTTCACGAGTTTTGAAGTCCGCAAAGTATTCTAAACAGAATCGGGGTCGAGCGAGCGCGCCTTGTGGAATAGTCCTTGTGGAATAGCCTAGCGTGTGCGGGAAACTCCAATAATCAGGCAGAAAATAGCCGTTGCGGAGTGTCAGGCTTTCCCGCCCATCCATTAGTCATAAGATAGACGGCGTGTGTGGAGTGAATCGTCGGACGATTCGCCGCGTGCGCACCTCTGTCGTATGCGGTTAACCCCTCCCTGCAATGTCCAAAGAGAGATTTGGAGGTTGGCGACGATGTCGAGAATCGCTGTTGACGCCAAGTATTGCAAGGGATGTGGCCTGTGCGTTAGCTACTGCCCGAAAGACATTCTCGAGCTGGATGCGAACACGATAAGCGCCAAGGGCTACCATCCCGTCATGTGCACGGATGAGGCGGAGTGCATCGGTTGCGGAAGCTGCCAGGTGATGTGCCCCGACGCTGCCATCCAGGTTGTGAGGTGAGAAAATGGCTGAAAAGGTATTGATGAAGGGCAACGAGGTCATGGCCGAGGCCGCGATCCGCGCCGGATGCAGGTTCTTCTTCGGCTATCCGATCACCCCGCAGACCGAGGTATCCGCATACATGTCGAAGATGATGCCCAAGGTGGGCGGCCTGTTCCTTCAGGCCGAGTCGGAGATCGCCGCCATCAACATGGTCTACGGTGCCTCTTCGGCGGGCGCGAGGGTCATGACATCTTCGTCGTCTCCGGGAATCAGCCTCAAGAGCGAGGGCATCTCGTATCTGTGCGGCTGCGATCTGCCGGCGGTCATCGCCAACGTTCAGCGTGGAGGTCCTGGTCTCGGCGGAATCCAGCCCTCGCAGGCCGACTACCATCAGGCTACCAGGGGTCTTGGCCACGGTGACTTCCACCTCATTGTCTATGCTCCCGCCTCCGTCCAGGAGGTCGCGGACATGGTGTTCAAGGCGTTCGACAAGGCCGACGAGTACAGGATCCCCGTCATGATCCTCTCCGACGGCATGCTTGGTCAGATGATGGAGCCCACCACCCTGCCAGAGGTCGAGCCCAACATCCCCGACAAGCCTTGGGCCACCACCGGTACCGGCATGAAGCGCGAGCACAACATCACCAACTCGCTGTTCCTCGACGCCCAGATCCTCGAGGACATCGTCGTGAAGCGCCAGGAGAAGTACGACAAGATCATCGCCGACGAGCAGATGTGCGAGATGTATCTGACCGACGACGCCGACGTTGTTCTGGTTGCCTACGGCGCCACCGCGCGAGTTGCCAAGAGCGCGGTCAACCAGGCGCGCGAGAGGGGCATCAAGGCCGGCCTTGCACGCCCGATCACTCTGTGGCCCTTCCCCGAGAACGCGATCGCGAAGGTCGCCAAGACCTGCAAGGCGTTTTTGTCGGTGGAGATGTCCATGGGGCAGATGATCGACGACATCAGGCTCTCGATCCACGACTCCAAGCCCGTCAACTTCTTTGGGCACACAGGTGGGATCATCCCAGAGCCGGAGGAGATCCTCGTGTGCATCGAGAAGGTTGCCGCTGGGGAGAGCGTGCATCTGGTTCCGTTCCATCAGAGGCTTACGGGAGGAAACTAGGATGGCTACCGAAACTGCGCAGGAGCTCGAGGTCGTGCGTCCGCACTCTCTCACCGACGCTCCGTTTAGCTACTGCCCGGGTTGCGGGCATGGAATCGTCACCAGAACGCTGGCTGAGCTCATCGACGAGATGGGCTTGGAGGGAGACACCATCGGCGTCTGCCCGGTCGGCTGCTCGGTGACTATGTACGACTTCTTCGCCACCGACATGGTCGAGGCGGCACACGGTCGCGCGCCAGCGGTCGCCACTGGTCTCAAGCGAGTGATGCCCGACAAGTTTGTGTTCTCCTATCAGGGAGATGGCGATCTTGCCTCCATCGGAATGGCTGAGACCGTGCATGCCGCCACCCGCGGGGAGAACATCACCGTCATCTTCATCAACAACGCAATCTACGGCATGACCGGCGGCCAGATGGCCCCCACCAGCCTTCCTGGGCAGATCACGCAGACCAGTCCCTACGGGCGTGATGTCGACGTTGCTGGCTACCCAGTTAGGGTCTGCGAGCTGCTCTCCACGCTCACCGGCACTGCCTATGCCGAGAGGGTCACGATAGACACCCCGGCGCACGTCAGGGCTATGAAGCGCGCCATCAAGAAGGGCATCGAGTACCAGCAGCGCAAGCTCGGCTACTCCATCATCGAGGTTGTCTCCACCTGCCCCACCAACTGGGGCCTCGACCCGGTGGAATCGATGCAGTGGATGCGCGACAACCTGCTTACCTACTATCCGCTGGGCGTCTACAAGGACATCGAGGCCGACAAGGAGGGGAAGTAGGATATGGCTGCTAGGACCACTAACATAATGCTCGCCGGATTCGGCGGGCAGGGGATCCTCTTCGCGGGGAAGCTCCTCGCCTATGCGGGTCTCATGGACGGCAAGGAGGTCAGCTGGCTTCCGTCTTATGGGCCGGAGATGCGCGGCGGCACGGCCAACTGCTCGGTCGTCATCTCTGATGAGCCGATCGGCTCGCCGCTGGTTGTCACCCCCGACGTGCTCGTTGCGATGAACCGCCCCTCCTACGAGAAGTTCATCGACACCGTCAGGCCGGGCGGAACTGTGATCGTGGACACCACGATGGTGGAGAACTCCCTCGATCGCGAGGACGTGAATTACTTCGCGCTCCCCGCGACCCAGATGGCTGAGGACAACGGCATTAGCGGGCTTGCCAACGTCATCATCACGGGAAAGCTCAACAAGGAGCTCGACTTAGTGAGCGTCGATGCGCTGGGCAACGCTGTTTCCAAGTGCGTCTCCGCGAGACGCCAAGATATGATCGGGTACAACAAGCAGGCGCTCGAGATTGGCCGCAGCGCATAAGCTTTTTGCTATACTACGTGTCTGCCTGACAAGCCAACATAGCTCAGATGGTAGAGCAGCTGATTCGTAATCAGCAGGTCAGGGGTTCGAGTCCCCTTGTTGGCTCCA
>CAYRYP010000067.1:0-7142 GCA_964428485.1 uncultured Coriobacteriaceae bacterium | reverse complement strand
GGCGATGCTGGGTCGTGAGACCTGGCGAGGGCTGTAGATCGTATGAGATGGACGCCCCAAAAGCAAGGCGGGGCGGAAAATCGGCACACGAGAGGTTCGTGACAATGTCAGAAAACGAGGGCGGGTTCATCTTCGACCCGCTTTTCAGAAACTCAAAGGGCAAGGTGGTAGACGCACCCCGCTTGGCGGGGATAGCCGCCGACACCCACTGCCATCTCGATATGCTGGAGCATCCCGAGTTGGCACTGGCGCGTTGTGCTTACAACAACGTGATGTTCGTCGCTACCGTGGTCGAAGCCTCCGAGGGCCCGCAGCGCACCTACGACATGTTAGCCGAGTGGCTAGGCTCCGCTTCTGCGCTTTTAGACAGGTGGGAGGCAACATCGCTGCTGCCTATCTGCAGGATTATCGCCGGCACACATCCGCATTCCGCCAGCAAGTTCAACAAGGAGACTCGAAGCGTCCTGCTGACATGCGCCACGCACCCGCTAACCGCGGCGATCGGGGAGATCGGCCTCGACTACCACTACGACCTGTCTCCTCGTGACGTGCAGCGGGATGTCTTTCGTAGGCAGATCGAGATAGCCAAGAAGGTTTCCAAACCCGTGGTGCTGCATATTCGCGAGGCCCATGAAGACGCTCTGGAGATTCTCGACTCGGAGGGCATTCCCGATGAAGGCGTGCTCGTGCACTGCTTCACCTCCGACCACGAGACGCTTCAGTGCTACATCGACCGGGGATGCCATGTGGCCTTCGGCGGCGCACTCACCTTCACGGGAAGCGACGACATCCGCGAGGCCGCCAGCCTGGCCCCGCTCGATCGCATCCTGACGGAGACGGACAGCCCCTACATGTCGCCCGTCCCTCTGCGTGGAACCGTCTGTTCGCCGGAGAACGTGATCTTCACGATAGAGAGACTGTTGGAGGCGAGGGGAGTCGACACTGAGGAAGAGCAGGCCGACTTCCTAGACATCCTGTTCAGAAACGCTCTCAGATTCTTCAACGTCGCCCCGGCTTAGGATTGCTTCTTCAGCTCTGCGCCGAGTTCGTGAGCTACGTTCTTCGGGAGCCTCTCCTCCGGCGTCAGGTCGAAATCGGGGAGGATGGCCCGCCCTCGTATCCCTTGAACACCTTTCCCTGGGGAGTTATGTCCGGGTCGGCCTCGTTGCCCCATGAGTGCCAGTGCTCTCTTGGGTATCTGGCAAACATCTCAAGATAGGGGCCGGGGGAGCAGCTCTCTATCAGGTCGTACTGCTCGTCCGGCTTCCTGCTGTGCTCGCGCTTCCTTGTCTCGATCATGTTCACCTGCCGTCTGGCGGCCTCGAGGGTCCTCATATGTCCCTTGACCCCGAACAGGATGAGCTCGGTCACGTTCCTGAAGTAGAAGCCCACACCTCGCCCATCGGGGCCGCCGTCCTTCCTGCGCTTTGCCCACACGATGTTGGTGACGTATCTGAATCCCCAGGAGTTCATGACCTCCAACCCCTCTGGCAACAGGGCGTTGGGAACCCACAGGTAGAGGTGTGCGTCGCTGGCACAGATCTCCGACACCGGGAGGGCCTTGATCTCCTTCAGAGACATGGTCGAATAGCGTCCCAGTCTCTTATGCTCGGGGGCTACCTTGCCCGTCCTGTTCTGAAATCTCCAGGGTGGGTCGGCCAAAACCGTTGAGTATCCTCCCGGCACCGTAGGCAGCGGATCGTATTCCATCGATTCTCTCCTCGTGCTGCGTGTTTTCAAGGTGACATTATGCTGCAAGATGCTGCAAGATTAGATATGCATTTAAATCTATGTTGCATATGGTCGTTTGACACGTATCGTAAATCTTTTGAGCTATGATGAGGCATCATGCTCAGGTTGCGACTTCCTATAGTCGAATGGGGACTGATCTGATGGATCCAATTTTTCAAAAAGGCACGGAGGAACTGGTCTCGAGGGTGAAGTCTCGCGATGAGGCGCGCAGGGAAGAGCCCCGTGACGTTCCCTCCGCAGAAAGGATCGACTTCTTCGAGGAGGTTGAGCAGCCGACCGGCGATGCGCCGACGCTTCTCATGGTATGCGGCTCGCCGAGAAAACACACCAGCGCGTCTCTCATGGACCTGGTGGAGCGTGGCGCACGCAGTGCAGGCGCTAGAACCGAGCGGTTCATGCTCTGCGAGAAGAGGATCGACCCTTGCATCGGGTGCGGAGGCTGCGACAAGACGGGCGAATGTGCGTTTCGTGGGGGGACGGTTCCGGGGGCCAAGGGTCCAGACGACTACGACGAGTTCTCCACGATGCTCGATGCGGCCGACGGACTGGCGGTCTTCGCGCCGGTTTACTTCGCAGGGCCCACCGCGCAGCTCAAGGCGCTCTACGACAGACTCCAGCCGTATTGGGTGCGTAAGTACCTGCTCGGGCATCCGTTTCCCGAGAGGCGCCCGTCGCAGCTCTACGTTGTGGGTACCGGCGGAGACCCCCACGGCAACGAGCCGCTCTTGGTGATCTCGAAGAGCGCGCTTCAGATTGCGGGATTCGAGCTTGAGAAGGTCAACAACTTCATAGGCTACCTGGCCCCATCAGATGCTCCGAAGCCGTATTCCGAGGAAGAGCTGGAGACTCTCCGTCCGGGGGAGATTTCTGCGAGGCGCGAGGCTGTGGCCAAGCAGTCGGAGTTCATGTTGCGCGCCGTGGAGGCGGGCCGTGCGTTCGGACGTATGCTGTGCCACGAGGGTTCCAAGATCTCCGAGGGAGAGACAGATGACGCAGACGCCGGCGTCTGAGGCTGAGGGGGCGAGGGGCCACTCGTTTCTTGCATCCCCATCGGCGACGCTGGAATCGCTCAAGCGTTGGGGGCTTCACACCAAGAAGTCCCTCGGACAGCACTTTCTCGTCGATGACAATGTGATAGCACGCATCTGCGATCTCGCCGACGTGCGGGGTGCCGCAGAAAGCGGCAGGAGCATCCTCGAGGTGGGCCCTGGCATCGGCACCCTCACCGTGGCCCTCATAGGGCAGGGTGCCAGGGTCATCTGCGTCGAGCGCGACCGCGATCTCGTGCCCGTAGCCACGGAGAACGCCTCCGTTGCCGCCGACGGTGACGCGCGCACATTTGAGATCCTCAACATGGACGCCCTCGATCTCACCAGAGACATCCTGCGCCAAACCAGCGAGCGTTCGCGCATGCCGATGCCGTCGATGTTGGTGGCCAACCTGCCCTATGCCGTCGCGGCCACGCTGGTTCTCGCGCTGCTCGAGACCATCCCCGAGATCGAGACGCTGTGCGTGATGGTGCAGTCTGAGGTCGCGGATCGCATGCAGGCCAGTCCCGGCGAGAAGGACTACGGAGCCTACAGCGTCAAGATCGGCCTACACGCCTCCACAAGTGGCAGCTTCCGTGTTGCCCCGGGTAGCTTTTTGCCCCCGCCGCGCGTCGACTCCACCGTGATCCGTCTCGACCGCAGGATCGGCTTAGCCGACCCCGCGCTGCTTCGGGCCACCAGCGCCATGGCCGATGCGGCCTTCTATCAGAGGAGGAAGACCATCCGCAACTCCGTTTCGGCCTACCTCACCTCCAGGGGGCTTCCCAAGGGCGCGGTCGACGATCTGCTATCCGATGCGGGCATCGATCCGTCCAGGAGAGGGGAGACCCTCTCGCAAGACGAGTTCTTAGAGCTGGGGCGCTCCTGCATGTATAATTTCGAGTTGGATAATTGGAGGTAAATTGATGGAAATCTCGCAACAGGCGGCGCTGGTCGAGAGTATTCACTCGATCATCGCTTCTCACGAGGGCCGTAAGCTCCGGGTCAGGGCCAACATGGGTCGATCCAAGATCGTGGATTGCGAGGGGGTGCTCACACAAGCTCACCCCTCTCTGTTTATCGTCGAGGTACATGGCAAGAGGGGTCGTGTTACGAGACAGTCCTATCAATACGTAGACGTGCTCACTGGGATGGTGGAGCTCACCGACCTGGAGAGCAACGAGAAGCTCTTCGTTTCGCCTTTTGACAATTAGCGGGGCGAATGCGCCGAGCGGGCTCGGACGGCATCATGCCGCGAACCTGGTCAGGTCCGGGAGGAAGCAGCCATAAGCGGCCGCTGGTGAGCGTCCGGGTCTGCTCGGCGCATTCACTTTTCCAAGGGCCGGGCAACAGCGTCCGGCCATGGCCTTCAATCCTCACACAGTCTCTTTCGCTCACGATGGGAGCCCCCGCATGCCGAGCCAATCCCTATACCGCAAGTACAGGCCGCAGACGTTCTCCGATGTCGTGGGACAGGAGCATATTGAACAGACGCTGAGAAACGCGCTGTCTGCCAACCGCATCTCGCATGCATACCTCTTTTGCGGGCCGAGGGGAACGGGCAAGACCACCACGGCGAGACTTCTGGCCAAGGCTCTTCTCTGCGAGCAGGCACCCACGGCCAACCCCTGCGGCGTCTGCCAGGAGTGCACCAACATCGCCGAGGGCGTCAACCCGGATGTCTACGAGCTCGATGCGGCATCCCACACCGGGGTCGACAACGTCCGCGAGGAGATAATCTCCCGTGTGGCCTTCTCGCCGACGCGAGGTCGCTACAAGGTCTACATCATCGACGAGGTCCACATGCTCTCGACCCCGGCGTTCAACGCGCTGCTCAAGACGCTCGAGGAGCCGCCGGCCCACGTCGTGTTCATCATGTGCACCACGGACCCCCAGAAGGTTCCCGTAACGATCATCTCGCGCTGTCAGCGCTTCGACTTCCGCTCGCTCACCAACGAGGAGATCGAGAGATGCCTCGTCCAGATCTGCGAGGGCGAGGGGTTCGACTTCGACACCGATGCCATCGAGCTGATAGCCAAGCAGGCTCATGGCGGTATGCGCGATGCCATCACCTCGCTCGAGCAGGTGGCGGTGTTTGGCAATGGCTCCATAAACATGTCCGCCGCGCAAAACATGTTCGGCGATATGGGAACAGGCGAGCTCGCCGAGGTCTTCAGCCTCATCGCCAGCCGCGATGTGCCGGGGTGTTTCCGCTGGGTGCAGGAGGCATCGTCCACCGGCATCGACGTTGCACGCATCGCTAAGAACATGGTCGCCTACGCGAGGGATATCTTCGTGGTGTCTCTTGGTGGCCAGCTCGCGGGGGTAGATGTGGACGCCGAGGATACCGCCACGCTTGAGCGGCTTGCCGAGGATCTGGGAGGGTCGGACAGGATAGCCGGCATGCTCATAGCGCTGGGCGACCTGATAAGCCAGCTCAGGACAGCAGCCGATGCGAGGCTGGCCCTCGAGATCTGCCTTACCAGGATGGCCCATCCCAAGTCGGATCTGACACTCGAGTCGCTCTCAGCCAGGATCTCGGCGCTCGAATCCGGTGCTGCTTTGGGAGCTGTCTCCCAGGATGCTGTCGCTACTAAGCCCGACCCCATCTCAAGCGAGCCAACACAGGTTGCTGTCGAGTCGACTGTCGAGCCATCCACCGAGCCGGAAGTGGAGCTACCCGGGAGCGCGGAGACTGAAAGCACCCTCTCACCCGCAACCAGCGAAGACCTGCTTGCAGACTCTGCAAGTGTCCGTAGGCTGTGGGACAGCGCCGCAAGGATGCTTGGATCGATGCACGGTGTGGTGCCCAGTCTTCTTGGTGGCGTGGTCGCCCATGGGGCTCCGGAGCGCTCATCGATAGTGTTGGAGCTTCCGCCCGATGCGGCCTTCGCAAAGAAGATGCTGCAGAGCGGGGAGATCGCCGCGGACCTCGTCGCATGTGTGCAGAAAGCCTTCGGCAAGAAGGTAGGTGTAGAGTTCTCCCTCGGCGCACCGGAGGAGAACTCCGATATATCCGACTCGAAGGCCGCCGAGATAAGCGAGACCACACCCACATCAGCCGTTTCAGAGCCCCCTGTTGTCGCACCAGCCGCCGAGCAGCCATCCACCGCGCCCGAGCCTGCGCATAGGGAGATCCCGCTGGGCGCCAAACCGGGAGACGAGCTGGCGGAGCTCTTCGTCGAGGTGTTCGGCGACGGGGTGATCTTTAGGCCCGAGAGTGAGGAAGACTAGCATTTGTTGAAAACCGGGGTTGCGTCCCCCCCTGCGCATGAAAGGAACAAGCCATGGCAATGGATATGAACAAGATGATGAAGCAGGCCCGCAAGATGCAGGCAGACATGCAGAAGGCCCAGGAGGAGCTGGTCGCCACCGAGTACACCGCCTCGGCGGGAGGTGGCATGGTCGAGGCCACCGTCACCGGCGACCTCCACGTGAGGTCTCTCAAGATCGACCCCGAGGCGGTTGACCCCGAGGACGCAGAGATGCTCTCCGACATGGTGCTGGCTGCGATCTCCGAGGCGCAGTCCATGGCAGAGCAGGCATCGCAGGAGCGCCTCGGCGCCATCACCGGCGGCCTCAACATCCCTGGGCTGCGATAGCCCTGCCGGTGGCGTGGAATGCAGCAGTCATTGGCGATACAGAGGCTCCTCGATGAGTTTGAGAAGCTGCCGGGCATCGGGCCCAAGTCGGCGCAAAGGATAGTCTTCTGGCTCCTTAACCGTTCCGTTGAGGACGCCAGGTTGCTGGCCGACGCGATAGTAGAGGTAAAGGAGTCCGTCCACTTCTGCCCAAGGTGCTTCAACTATGCGGAGGGCGATACTTGCGCGATCTGCGCCGATCCGCTGCGAGACCGCTCTAGGATCTGCGTTGTCTGCGAGCCGCGCGACATCGGCGCCATAGAGCGCACACACGAGTACTCGGGGTTGTACCACGTTTTGGGAGGGGCCATCTCGCCCATGGACGGCATAGCGCCGGAGGATCTCAACATCACGGAGCTTCTCGGTAGGCTATCCACCGACGAGGTCTGCGAGGTCATCATGGCAACCAACCCCAACGTGGAGGGCGAGACCACAGCGATCTACCTTGCCAAGCTGATCAAGCCGCTGGGTGTTAGGGTAACCCGGCTCGCGAGTGGTCTTCCGGTGGGGGGAGATCTCGAGTACGCCGACGAGATAACTCTCGGGCGGGCCATAGAGGCGCGCAGGGAGATGTAGCAGGGCTTGGGTAGTCACCGTCGCCGTTAGAGTGGGGATGGAAAGCACCCCTTGGTTCTCCCGGAAACTAAAATCGGGCTTTTTCAGAAATCCGCACTACGGCGCACTATGGGGTGTCAATCAAGCAATTTAAAGCCATTTACCG
>CAYRYP010000066.1:0-7196 GCA_964428485.1 uncultured Coriobacteriaceae bacterium | reverse complement strand
TCCACCTGCGCGAGCTTGCGCTCGCTTCGCGGGCTGGGGAGTCCATTTGCCATGACCACGAGTGAGCCGGTGTAGTGCCCCATGTCGATGTCCCCGGCACCGTCGCCCACCGCCACGCATTCCTTTGGCTCGATGCCCCTGCGTTCCATGTCCTTTCGCACCGCGATGGCCTTGGATGTTTGCGCGGGGACGACATGGTAGCCGTGCACCTCGGAAGTGTCACGAAGGGTCGTGTCCCTTACGCGAAAGAGCATCCCGTTGTCCTCGAAGGAGAGGTTCCAACCGTTGTCGATGAGGAAGCGCCCCGCCTCGTCCACATCGATGTTGCCGCGCATTGCGTGGGTGACGTCGCGGTTGAGGCAGCGGGGGTAGTTGTACTCCAGCTCGCCGGCGTACCTTTCGAGAAGGGCCTCGATCGCGCCGCTTTTTGCTATCGCCTCGTACGGCGTGCGGTAGGAGTCGCGGTCCCATTCGAACGTGCCGGTGTCGTAGCTCACGTCCAGCTCGCCGGCGCCGCGCTGCTGGATAGTGGTGCCCATCTCGCCTATGAACTCGTCGGCGTCGAGGATCCTTATGAATTCGTTTCCCTGCAGTCGGCTGCGGCCTGTGACTACGACGATCTGCACGCCCACTCTCTTGAGCGCTACGAGGGCCTCGCAGACAGCGGTCGAAGGATTGCCGTAGTAGTCGCAGAGGAGTCTGCCACCTGGGGCCAGTAGGGTGCCGTCGAGATCGGTGTAGACGACTCGGATGTCCGAGAGGGTCTCGAGTGCCTCAGTGGTGTCGAGGGTCGGCAGAGTGCGATCGGGATCCATGGCGAACCTTCCGACGATGTTGTGCTCTTCCGAGTATATCCTGCGATCGGGCAGCAGCACCATGGCATGCCCCAGACGTTCGCAAAGACAGGTTCGGGTGGGGCAGAGTGCTTGGCTTCAGGACTGTATAATCGCTGTATGGAATGCCCGCGATGGTGCTACGATGCGACGATGCGGGCATGGGGTGTGGAGCATTTCCTGGATGCATGTCGATGAGGCTCGCGCAGGGCCGTTCCGCACCATGGCCGTTCGAAGTCAAGCTGAAGGGGGAGAGATGCTGGAGGAGAGACTGCTCTCCCGCATCGTCGGGAAGATGAACTCGCAGCGTTTGAGCTTCGAGCCATGCAACGTGAGGTTCATGCCTAGGCCGGTGCCCGGGCAGGCGTACATGCTCTACATACATGTACCTTTCTGCGAGAGACTCTGTCCCTACTGCTCGTTCAACCGCTTTCCGTTCAGGGAGGATGTTGCCAGGCGCTACTTTGCGTCGATGCGCGAGGAGATGCGAATGTTGTCCGACCAGGGCTACACATTCGAGACCGTTTATGTGGGCGGTGGCACACCGACCATACTCACAGACGAGTTGGTGTGTACCCTCGAGCTCGCTGAGGAGCTCTTCGACATCCGCGACGCCTCGTGCGAGACCAACCCGAATCACCTCGTGCCCGAGGTGCTCGACAGGCTGGAGGGGCACGTGAAGCGCCTCTCCGTGGGGGTGCAGAGCTTCGATGACGGGTTGCTTAGGCAGATGGACCGCTACGACAAGTACGGGTCTGCGGCTGAGATCATCGAGCGCATACAGTCGGTGCAGGGGATGTTCGACAGTCTCAATGTCGACATGATCTTCAACTTCCCCTCACAGACGGAAGATATGCTGTTCGCCGATCTTGAAGCGGTCTCACGAACAGGCGCCAGCCAGGTGACCTTCTACCCGCTGATGGCATCGCCCTCGGTTCGGGAGAGCCTGGCCAGGACCGTTGGGGAGGTGGACTACTCCCGCGAGGAGCGCTACTACCACATCATCGATGAGGTGCTCTCCGGTGGCCCTGACCCTGCCTATACCCACGGTAGCGTATGGACTTTCAACGCCAGGCGAAACGACATGATCGACGAGTACATAGTCGACTACGAGGAGTACCCGGCGATTGGCAGTGGCGGCATGTCCTACCTGGGCGGCACGCTCTACGTCAACACGTTTTCGCTGGCCGACTACTCCGCCAAGATCGATTCCGGGATGTTCTCCGCGATGGGGGAGCACCGCTTCTCCAAGCGCGACCGCATGCGCTACCGCTTCATGATGCAGCTCTTTGGGATGCGCCTCGACAAGCGCCAGTGGAGACGCGACTTCGGTTGCGGCGTGGCGCAGGGGTTGCCGGCGGAGTACGCGTTCATGAAATCGGTCGGTGCGTTCGACCGCGACGATGCCGATCAGATAACACTCACCGCCAAGGGTAGGTACCTGCTCGTGGCGATGATGAGGGAGTTTTTCATAGGGGTCAACGCGCTCAGGGACCAGGCGCGCTCCCAGCTTCCCCCCGACGAGCGGGAGCTTCTGTTTGGGAGTGGTGATACAAGACGATGGAGCCCTGCCCGAGATCCGCGACATGATTGCGAGTACAGAGGTCGTACACAACAGGTACTAGAAGACGGGATCTAGTTATGAGCGGGTTTGAGGGTTTTGACATCATGAGCGTTCCTGACATCGAGGGTGTCTCTGTAGGACATGCGCAGAATCTGTCGGATGCCACCGGGTGCACGGTGATTCTGTGCCCGCGTGGGGCAATGGGAGCCGTAGACGTGCGGGGCGGCGCCCCTGCTACCCGCGAGACCGATCTTCTGGATCCTACGTGTACAGCCGATGCGGTCCACGCTATCGTGCTGACGGGCGGGAGCGCTTTTGGGCTGGATGCGTGCTCGGGCGTCATGCGCCATCTCGCCGAGATGGGTGCGGGATGCGAGACCGGGGTGATCAACGTCCCGATAGTCTGCGGCGCCGCCCTCTTCGACCTTGGAATCGGCAGACACGATGCCTATCCGGATGCGGAGATGGGCTACCGAGCCTGCAAGGATGCAGGTCCGATCTCGCACTGTGCACATGGAAACGTCGGGGCCGGAACCGGGGCGACGGTGGGTAAGACCGCGGGTGCCGCCAGGATGATGAAGTCGGGGCTGGGCATAGCTGGCGCCACCTTTGGGGACATCTCCATCGTGGCGATAAGTGCGGTCAATGCGCTTGGCACCGTGATGGGTCCGGACGGCTCGCCCATATCAGGGGTGCTCTCGCTCGACGGCGGGCGCGTGCTGCACCCCGCAGAATCCATCGCGGAGCTTGCGCAGGCGGCCGAATCGGGTTTTGGAAAATCGTCTACCAGCCCGGTTGCCAACACTACGATCACATGCATCATCACCAATGCCGACATCGACAAGGCTCAAGCGGCCAAGGTGGCGGCGATGGCTCACGATGGATATGCCCGAGCGATAGATCCGGTCCACACCACGATGGACGGCGACACCGTGTTTGTGCTCGCCACGGGTGAGGTGAGGGCAGAGACCGACATGGTCGGGGTGCCCGCAGCCTGGCTGGTGGCAGAGGCGATCAGGGACGCGGCTGCGTCGGCGGACGATCTCGCGGGTGTTCACTCTGCGAGAACCATTGGGGAATGTCGCGCTGAGTAGCGGTCGAATAGAGGGTATATCAGGCAAGGACCCGAGGATCACAGGAGGATTCGATGTCGAACAGCAGCAGGGACTCTATCCAGCGAATTCGCCACTTTAGGATCGTGATCGCCGCGATCGGCGCGTTACTAGCGGTTTGCGTCCTTGGTCTTGCGGGCTGCAGTTCCAGCGGTTCACCTGCTAAGAGCGTGCAGGTTGACCTGGAGATCTCTGGACTCGACTCAACTGGATCGCTCATCCCTGTGCAGGTGGAGGGGAGCGATTCTGCCGGCAACCAGGTCTCGGATGTCCAATACGTCGATGCTTCGGGGCTAAGCCTCTCGCTGTCCAACGGCGAGTACACCCTCAGCATCCCTGCCTCGCCGATAGGAGGGGACGGCACGCTGTGGGCCATCCCCGAGGACACGGTTCAGGTCACCGTCACCGATGACACCGCCAGCACATCAGATGCGGGCACCTTCATCTTCTCTGAGATAGATGACTCGAGTGTCACCAAGAAGTACGTGGACACCGCCTACAGGTATGCCAGCAGCGGCGGGTGCGACTCCGAGGATGAGGCCACATCGCTTTACAACAGGGCTAACGAGAAGTACCTCCGCATTTCTACGACTACGTCCAGCTCCAGCAGAAGTTCCACGTCGCAGAGCACCAGTGTCGTCTCCGCAACGTCGTACGACTTCACCATTCCCTCCTATTGGAGTGGCAAGGTCCGCACCAATGTCAGCGGGAACACGATAGATGTCATCTCCTCCACCTATCCCGACAGGACGATCTGCACCATCACGGTGAGTTCCGCCCAGACCACTGTCGATGACATCGGATATGGCCTCATGGGTTATGTTGATCTTGGTGATGGCTCGAGTATCCAGATCTGGGCTCCCAGGTATCCCTATCTCATCGCCCATGCACTGTACACCGGGAGCACCGATCCCGACGACTACTACACCATGGACGAGGCGAACGAGCTTGTATCGCTTCAGACGGGTGGCGAGTACGACTACTCCGATGTTCTCGATGTCTATGATCCCGACAACGAGTCGGGCGGGCTCACATATTGCGCTGACAGCTTCTTTGCCAACAAGGTGCTGACCGGGATCTCCATACGCTAGATCCTCTTTCTCGATATGTGTTGCCGGCGTAGCGGGTTGCCTTCGACTTGCGCCGCTGGCGTCGTGGGATGTTGCCCGTAGGAAACGAGAGGCGACCCGGCCCTAGACGATCTCCTTCTTACCGAGTCGGTCGCAGACGATCTTGACGATCTGGATCACCACGGTGGGAGCGAAGGCAAGTCCGACTATCGCCCCGATCTGCCAGCTGGCAACGGGATATACCTGGAAGAACGGCTGCAGTACCGGGACGAACATCACGCAGGCGAGCAGCACCGCTCCAACGAAGAACGCCATTATCGAGGAGCGGTTGGTCAGTAGCCTCATGCGGAAGATCGAGTGCTCGCCTCTGCAGTTGAAGCCGTGGAAGAGCCTTGCGAGTGACAGGGTGGAGAAGGCCATCGTCATCGCACATGCGACGCTGGTCTGCATCCCTACAAAGTAAGCGGCCATAGTGGCGATCGCGATGAGCAGCCCCTGGGCCGCGACCCTGCCGAAGAGCTTCTTGGTGAGGATCGACTCGTTGGGATCGCGCGGCTTTTCGTCGAGTAGGTCTTTGCGTGCGGATTCCATCCCGATGGCGATGGCGGGCAGGCTGTCGGTGATGAGATTGATGAACAGTAGGTGCACCGCGGCAAAGGGGGCCGCGAGTCCCGCTAGCGACGCGAACAGGACACTTATGATGCCGGCGGCGTTTCCGGAGAGCAGGTAGAGCACCGTGTTGCGCACGTTGCTGTAGATCGCCCGCCCGTTGACCACAGCCTGGACTATAGTAGCGAAGTTGTCGTCGGCGAGGATCATCGAAGCGGCGTCCTTGCTCACCTCGGTTCCGGTGATGCCCATCGCGACGCCGATGTCGGCCTTCTTGAGTGCGGGGGCGTCGTTGACTCCGTCCCCAGTCATCGAGACGATGCGACCCTTGCGCTGCCATGCGTCGACGATGCGGATCTTGTGCTCGGGAGAGACCCGCGCGTACACGGTGACTTTCTCGATGATGTCGTCGAGCTCCGCATCGCTCATTGAGTCGAGCTCCACGCCCTCGAGAGCCATATCGCCCTCCTCCAAGATGCCGATGCGCTTTGCGATGGCTGAGGCGGTGACCTTGTGGTCGCCGGTGATCATGATCGTTCGAATCCCACCGCGCTTTGCGTCCGCGACAGCCTGTATAGACTCCTCGCGGGGCGGGTCCATCATCGCGGTCAAGCCTACGAACGTGTAGTCCTTCTCGTCGTCGAGTGTGAGATCACCGCTCCAGTTGTCGTCCATTCGCCTGTATGCGAAGGCGAGGACGCGCAGGCCGTTGCTGCTCAGCACCTCGTTGGCGTCGAGGATCGCCTGCTTGTCGGAATCGGTGATGGGACGCTCCCCGTCGCCGACCATGATCGACGTGGTGCGTTCTAGGATCACGTCGAGCGCGCCCTTGGTGAGTAGCGTGGTATATCCGTCTAGCTCGTGCAGCGTGCTCATGAGCTTGCGGTCGGAGTCGAAGGTGATCTCCTGGACGCGTGGGTTATCGGTGCGATAAGCCTCCTCTTCGATACCCAGCTGGTTGCCGACCTCCACCAGGGCGACTTCGGTGGGATCCCCGATCTCCTCTCCGGAGCGCTCGTCGACGGTAGCGTCGCTTGCCAGAAGCCCGATTCGCACCAGCCTGTGCAATACCGGATCGGTGTCGTCCATCTCTGATCTGGAGATAATGCCGCCACTTGTGTAGAACTGCTCAACCGTCATCTTGTTCTGTGTGAGGGTGCCTGTCTTGTCAGAGCAGATGATGGAGACGCAACCCAGCGTCTCGACTGCCT
Source organism: uncultured Coriobacteriaceae bacterium (assembly GCA_964428485.1). Lineage (GTDB taxonomy): Bacteria > Actinomycetota > Coriobacteriia > Coriobacteriales > CADBOM01 > CAZPAN01. Next base: position 797 of record CAYRYP010000066.1, on the reverse strand, counting down.
TGAGCTCCTTCATGATGGCGTTTTGCCTAGCCATCTTTTGCGTACCGATCGCCAGCACTATCGTGACGATCGTGGCCAGCGCCTCCGGGATCGCGGCGACGGCGAGCGCAACGGCGAACATCAACGAGTCGATGACGCCCATCCCGCTGCGGAACAACGAGAGCAGGAAGACCACCACGCAGATGATCATGATCACGATCGCGAGCTTGGCCGAGAACGAGTCGAGGCTCTTTTGCAACGGGGTCTTGCGTTCGGCGGTGTCGTTCATCAGCTGGGCGATCTTGCCGATCTCGGTGCTCATGCCGGTGCCGGTGACAACGGCTCGCGCGCGTCCGTATGTGACCAGCGAGCTGGAGAACACCATGTTCACCTGGTCACCGAGGCCGATCTCGGTTGCGTCGAGGGCCTCCACTGTCTTGATCACGCTCTCGCTCTCGCCCGTAAGCGAACTCTCGTTGAGCTTGAGGGAGTGGTTCTCGATGATGCGCCCATCCGCGCACACCTTGTCGCCCGCCTCGAGCACCATGATATCGCCCACCACGAGATCGGCAGCGGGTACCTCGTGCACCGATCCGTCTCTGAGCACTTTGGCGAGAGGGGAGTTCATAGCCTTCAGGCTCTCCAACGACTTGCGCGCGTTCAGTGTCTGCACCGTCCCGAGCACCGCATTGAGGGCAATGACGGCGAAGATGACGATCGTACTCTCGAAACCGCCTGATGCGAGCGAGATGATCGCGGCGATTATCAGGATGATGACCAGGAGGTCCTTGAACTGCTCGAGGAAGATGATCAGCGCG
>CAYRYP010000065.1:111-7400 GCA_964428485.1 uncultured Coriobacteriaceae bacterium | reverse complement strand
AACATGGGCCACAAGCGCCTTGCCATCGAGGCCGGCGAGGATCCGGTCAATAACCCCATCGAATACATCCTCGAGTGCATCGACACCATCTACTCGATAAAGCACAAGAACGGCTCGATACGAAGGGTCAACGTGAACATCGCCGCGACCACCGTGGACGAGTATCGCATGCTAAAAGATGCCGGTATCGGCACCTACATACTGTTCCAGGAGACATACCACAAGGAGAATTATCTCGCCCTACATCCCACGGGTCCCAAGCACGACTACGCCTACCATACCGAAGCGATGGACCGCGCGATGGAGGGTGGCATAGACGACGTAGGCCTGGGTGTCCTGTTTGGACTGGAAAGCTACCGCTACGAATTCGCCGGACTGCTGATGCACGCCGAGCATCTGGAGGCGGTATACGGAGTGGGGCCGCACACGATCAGCGTGCCGCGCGTCAAGCACGCAGACGACATAGACCCCGATGAGTTCGACAACTCGATAGACGACGAAACCTTCATCAAAATCATGGCCTGCATCAGAATCGCGGTGCCCTACACGGGGATGATCATCTCTACAAGGGAGTCGAGCGACGTGCGCTCAAAGGCGCTCAAGGTCGGAATCTCACAGGTCAGCGGAGGTTCGCGCACCTCAGTGGGGGGCTACACGGAGCCTGAGCGCCCGCACGATACCGAACAGTTCGACGTGAGCGACCAACGCACGCTCGACGAGGTAGTGGAGTGGCTGATGGAAAACGGGCACATCCCGTCGTTTTGCACCGCATGCTATAGGCAGGGTCGCACGGGAGACAGGTTCATGGAGCTGTGCAAGGCAGGACAGATACTCAACTGCTGCCATCCGAATGCCTTGATGACACTTTCGGAGTACCTGGTCGACTACGCCTCGGAGACAACACGCGAAATCGGCATGAGACTCATCGACGAGGAGCTAGGCAAGATCCCCTCGGACTCCGTACGAGAGAGGACCGCAGCCTGCGTGGAAAGAATTATCTCGGGTGGGGAGCGCGACCTCTACCTCTAGAGCAGCGGGCGCTCCCCCACCCCGATGACGACTAGTCGAACTTCGGCTCGGGCAGAACCGGGGGAAGGATCTCTATCCAGCAACCATCGGGATCCGCGATGAAGTAGACGCCAAGGCTCTCGTTCTCACAGACGATGCATCCCATCTTCTCGTGGAGGGCGTGTGCCTCCTCAAAATCATCGACCTGAACGGCCAGATGCGTGTCGTCAGAGCCGTTGTTATAGGGCTCGGTCCTACCGTTGTTCCAGGTAAGCTCTATCTCGAAGGGGTCCTCACCGTTGCCGATAAACGTGTTGCTCCACGAGCCATCCGGTGGTCCGAACGCGTGGATCACGTCGAAACCAAGGGCCTCCTTGTAGAAGGCCAGCGTTTTATCCAGGTCGAGGACATGGGTGCAACGGTGTATTACAGTTGCCTTCATCTGCTTCCCCACTTTCCTTACGTACTGGGCCTGACTCATCGCTTGAGAAGATGTCTCAAGCGTATCGAGAACATTTTAGAATCCGCTCGCCGGTATTCCCCTGGGATTTTTCTTTTCACATATGAACAGGCTTTCATATGTGTATAATCGTCTTCGTAATTATATGAATGTCTGTTCATATGTTCATATTTGAGAAGTTTTAGAACACAGGAGATCGGAGATCAGAATGAAGAAATCATACAAGCTCGAGAACCTCGATTGTGCCAACTGCGCCGCCAAGATGGAGGATCGTATCTCCAAGATCGATGGGGTCGAGAGCGTCAAGGTCAGCTTCATGACCCAGAAGATCACCCTCACCGCCGACGATGAGCGCTTCGACTCGATTCTCGACACCGTCAAGGGTGAGATCAAAAAGATCGAGCCCGACTGCGCCATCGTGATGTAGCCACAGTACAAACAGCGTTTTGTCTGATCGAGGAGTCGGAAGATGACAGTCAAGCAGAAGAGGATGCTCCTACGCATCGTTATCGCACTCGTGATATTTGCGATCGTGATGCTCTTGCCGTTGGAATCCTGGTTTGGCTCGGGTGTGGGGCTCTGGGTCGAGTTCGGATTGTTCCTCATACCGTATCTGATCGCAGGCTACGATGTCATCTGGAAGGCGATAAGGAACATCGGGCACGGCCAGTTCCTCGATGAGAACTTTCTGATGACCATCGCCACCATGGGCGCTTTCGCGCTGGTGCTCTTCCCCGAGACCGATCCGCACATGGCAGAGGGAGCCGCGGTCATGCTCTTCTACCAGGTGGGAGAACTGTTTCAGGGATATGCCGTGGGCAAGTCGCGCAAGTCTATCTCTGACATGATGGACATTGCGCCAGACTATGCCAACATCATGCGCGACGGAAATCTCGTGGAGGTAGACCCCGAGGAGATCTCGGTGGGCGACGAAATCATCATCAAGGTTGGCGACAGGGTCCCACTCGACGGAGTTGTCATCTCGGGATCCAGCCAGCTCGACACGGCGGCACTCACCGGAGAGTCGGTGCCCATGGTGGTCTCTGAGGGAGCCGAGGTGCTCTCGGGCTGCATCAACATGACCGGCACCTTGACCGTAAAGGTGACGAAAGAGTTCGGCGAATCAACCGTCTCCAGAATCCTCGAACTGGTGGAGAACGCCTCAGAGAAGAAAGCTAAGACCGAGAGGTTCATCACGCGCTTCGCCAGGTACTACACACCCATCGTCGTCACCATCGCGGTCATCCTCGCAATCGTTCCGCCCCTCCTGTTCGGCGGCATGTGGAACGACTGGGTGCAGCGAGGACTCACCTTCCTCGTGGTCTCATGCCCGTGCGCACTCGTCATCTCTGTGCCGCTCTCCTTCTTCGGTGGAATCGGTGGCGCCTCGAGAGCAGGAATTCTCGTCAAAGGCGGCAACTACCTGGAGGCGCTCTCCAAGGTCGACACTGTCGTCTTCGACAAGACCGGCACCCTTACCGACGGCACTTTTAACGTCGTGGCGGTTCATCCCAAGTCCAACATGGACCCGGATACGATCCTTTCGATGGCCGCACACGCAGAGGCCTTCTCCAACCACCCGATCGCGCTCTCCATAAGGGAGGCCTACTCCGGTGAGATCGACACCGACAAGATCTCGGAGGTCAGCGAGTCCGGTGGACACGGGGTCAGAGCCATGGTGGATGAGCACGTGGTTCTCGTCGGAAACGACAAGCTGATGTCGAGTCATGGATCGTCGTGGCACGATTGCGAGCTAACCGGGACCATTCTGCATGTCACCATCGACGGCGAGTACTCCGGTCACATCGTCATCGCCGACGTGGTTAAGGACGATGCACAGGAGGCGATCGCATCCCTCAAGTCCGCCGGTATCAAAAAGACCGTCATGCTCACTGGGGATCGTGTTGAGGTTGCCACCGCCGTCGCCAGCAACCTTGGGATAGACGAGTACCATGCACAGTTGATGCCCCAGGACAAGGTCGAGATAGTTGAGAAGCTCATCGAGCAGGAGCCTGAGAATGGCAAACTTGCCTTCGTCGGGGACGGCATCAACGACGCCCCAGTGCTCACCCGTGCCGACGTTGGGATCGCGATGGGTGGGGTCGGCTCCGATGCCGCCATCGAGGCTGCGGATGTGGTCCTGGTCGATGACAAGCCCTCCAAGATCGCCCTCGCCATCCGACTGGCACGAAGGACCATGCGTATTGTGTGGCAGAACATCATCTTCGCCATCGGCGTAAAGATCGTGATCTTAGTGCTCGCCGCACTTGGAATCGCGAACATGTGGATTGCCGTTTTCGGAGACGTGGGAGTCGCGGTCATCGCGATCCTAAACGCAATGAGGAGCATGAGTCTGTCCAGATAGATAGCGGTGATTCACTCAAACTGCAACGGCCACATGCAGGGACATTCCTGTGTGTGGCCGTTTCTCATATCCTCAGACCGAAAGGTCTCAGACATTTCAGGCGTTAACAATGCAGATTCCGTAGGCCAGGGAGTCCACCAAAGCCCTCCAAGAAGCCTCGATGATGTTGCCGTCCACCCCGATCGTCACCCAGCTGCGCTGGCCGCACCTGGACTCAATAAGAACCCTAGTCACAGAGTCCGTCCCGCTCGACTCGTCGAGCACGCGCACCTTGAAGTCGGTGAGGCTGATATCGGTCACCTGCGGGTAGAACCTGGTGATGGCGTTTCTAAGCGCAACGTCGAGGGCGTTGACGGGGCCGTTACCCTCCCCCGTCGCCACAAACCTCTCGTCTCCCACGTGGATCTTGATGATGGCCTCGGTCAGCGTATGTCCGTTCGCAAGCCTGTCGGTTATCACGCGATAGGACTCAAACTCGAATATCGGGGTATCCTGGCCGAGCGCCCTTCTCATCAGAAGCTCCAGGGAGGCATCGGCCAGCTCGAACGAATAGCCCTGATGCTCCAGCTCCTTCACCCTATCGAGAATCTGCCTGGCGTCGATCGCATCGTCTCCGATGTCAATCCCATACTCCTCGCACTTGGCGATGATGGACGACTTCCCCGACAACTCGCTCACAACGATGTGAGAACGGTTGCCCACAGCCTCCGGCGCGACGTGCTCGTAAGCAAACGGGAGCCTGGAGAGGGCAGAGACATGAAGGCCTCCCTTATGCGCGAACGCAGAGGAGCCCACGAAGGGCTTGTTCGCCGGGAGAACCTTGTTAAAGACATCAGCGACGAAGTTCGCGGTGGAGGTCAGCTTCTCGCAGCCCTCCCTGCCGATGCAGTCGTATCCCAGCTTGAGTTCAAGGTTGGCTATCACGGTGAGGAGGTCGGCGTTTCCAACCCTCTCGCCATATCCGTTCACGGTTCCCTGCACCTGACACGCACCAGCACGGACGGCCTCGATCGAGTTGGCCACCGCACAGCCGCAGTCGTCGTGTGCGTGCATGGCAATCCCGCATCGGAGCGACGCAGCCTTGAACCTCGAGATGATATCGCCGACTATTGAGAAGACCTCATGAGGCATAGCGGACCCATTGGTGTCGCAAAGCACTACTCTTTCAGCCCCCGCGCGCGCAGCCGTCTCCAGAACCTCAACAGAGTAGGTGTGGTCGCTCTTGTACCCATCGAAGAAATGCTCCGCGTCGAAGAACACGGTGATGCCGAGGTTCGTCAGGTACTCGATGGTCTCGGAGATCATACGCAGATTCTCCTCCAGCGGGATCTGGAGGGTCTTGGTAACGTGAAGGGAGGCAGCCTTACCCACTATCGCAACATATCGCGCACCGGAGTCAAGCAGAGTAGCTATGGCAGGGTCATCCTGAGGGTGCATACCCTTCCTGCATGGCATCGAGAAGGCGACGACCTTGGAGGTCACAAGCCCAAGCTCACCCACACGCGCAAAGACCTCTGCATCCTTGGAGTTGGACGCGGGATATCCAGCCTCGATATAGGAGATCCCGAGAGCGTCGAGCCTCGAGATGATACGCAGCTTGTCCTCGACCGAGAGCGAAGCGCCCTCGGCCTGCGTACCATCTCGAAGCGTCGTGTCGTACGCCTCGATCATCGAATGTAGTAGTTCCAATCCGAGAACTTGTCGTTGCGCCCGTTGAGAACGTCGAAGAACCTCTTCTGAATGTCCTTGGTGATCTTGCCCGGACAGGGGACATCGCGCCTATCGATCGAGTTGACGGGCGTGAGCTCGGCGGCGGACCCGGTCATGAAGACCTCATCGGCGGTGTAGAGCTCGGTGCGAACCAGCGACATCTCGCGCACGGTGTATCCGGCGTCGCGGGCGACCTTGATCACTGAGTCGCGGGTGATGCCGGGGAGCACCCCGTCGGACAGAGGCGGGGTGATGAGCTCACCGTCACGGACGATGAAGATGTTCTCACCAGAACCCTCGGCAACCTTCCCATCCTCGTTGAGGAGAATGGCCTCACCGTAGCCGTTGAGTTCGACCTCCATGTGGGCAAGGCCGGAGTTGAGATAGCTCGCGGACGACTTGATGCCGCCGGGAGTGGAGTTGGCGGAACGTTGCCTCCAAGACGAGACTCCCACTGCGATGCCGTTGTTGAGGGCCTCTTCGCCTAGGTAGGCATCCCATGGCCAAGCTGCAATGACAACGTCGATCGGGCTCTCCCTTGGATCGACGCCCATCGATCCGAAGCCCCTGTAGGCAAGCGGGCGGATGTAGCACGACTCGAGACCGTTGGCCTTGATCATCTCGCAGGTAGCGTCGCAGAGCTGCTCGACCGTATAGGGAAGTGGCATCATGATCATCTTGCCAGAACGCTCGAGGCGCTCCATATGGTCGATCAGGCGAAACACCGCCGGACCATTGTCGGTTTTGTAGCACCTCATGCCCTCGAACACAGCGGTGCCGTAGTGCAATGCATGGCTGAGGACGTGCGTGGTCGCGTCCTTCCAGGGGATCAGCTCCCCGTTCTTCCAGATGTACTCGCTCTCGACTATACCAACAGCCATTGATATCCTCCTGTCGTCATAGGCCTGCTATCGTCTAGCCAATGGCCTCCATTACCTTGTCGCCCATGCCAGAGGTGTCGAGCACCTTGTCGGGGTCGTGATCGCCGAGCGCGAGGTCGGGGGTTACCCAACCCTGCGAAAGGACCTTGTCCACTGCCTCTTCGATGCGTTGGGCGGCCTCTTCCATGTCGAGCGCGTAGCGCAGCATCATCGCAACGGAGAGTATCTGCGCCAGCGGGTTGGCTATTCCCTTGCCCGCGATATCGGGCGCCGAGCCGTGGCAGGGCTCGAAAATCGGCGTCAGATCACCGAGCGAGGCGGAGGCGAGCATTCCGAGCGATCCTACGATCATCGAGGCCTCGTCGGAGAGAATGTCGCCGAAGGTATTCTCCGTGAGTATGACATCAAACGCTCTCGGGTTCTTCACGAGCTGCATCGCGGCGTTGTCAACCAGCATGTCGTCGAGCTCGACATCGGGATAGTCACTTTGCCCCAGCTCATGGACGATCTTCCTCCAGAGCTTGGAGGAGTCGAGTACGTTGGCTTTGTCGACGGAGGTTACCCTCGAACCCCTCTTGCGGGCTACCTCGAAGGCCTTTCGCGCGATCCGCACGATCTCGTACTCGCTGTACTCCATCGTGTCGTGCGCGCGCCTTCCACAGGTCCCATCGACACCGGCGCCCTCGACCCCCTCCTCGGTGGCCCTCTCGCCGAAGTAGATGCCCCCGGTGAGCTCGCGCACGATCACGAGGTCGACGCCTCGAACGACCTCTGGCTTGAGCGTGGAGGAGTCGATCAGAGGCTCGAAGATCCGGATGGGACGCAGATTGCAGTACGCTCCCATGGACTTACGCAGCGCCAGGAG
>CAYRYP010000065.1:0-101 GCA_964428485.1 uncultured Coriobacteriaceae bacterium | reverse complement strand
CCACAGGTCCCATCGACGCCGGCGCCCTCGACTCCCTCCTCGGTGGCCCTCTCACCAAAGTAGATGCCCCCGGTGAGCTCGCGCACGATCACGAGGTCGAC
>CAYRYP010000064.1:0-8006 GCA_964428485.1 uncultured Coriobacteriaceae bacterium | reverse complement strand
GGATACGCGGGCGGCATCGACAAAAAGATATGGCTGCTCGAGCACGAGGGAGTGGATATCTCCAAGCTCAAGATGCCCAGAGACGCCGGCATGCGCGCCCGTGCCCGCAGGGCAGGAGAGGTGGTGCAAGCATGACCAGCAGAAAGCCATCCGCCAAGGCAAAGAGGGTTGCGGAGTTCAAGTCGCGGCTCTACGGAATGGACGATTCCGCGTTCGAGGCGGAAAGGCGCCGTCGCTCCAAGAAGGCTCAGAGACACGAGGAAGCCCTGCGCGAGAAATCGTGCACCTCCAAGAACCGCTACTCCACGCGAGGCGATGCCGAGGAGGCCATCCGCGCATGCGCCGAACATGGCACGCGCGGACTACACTGCTACAAGTGTGATTACTGCGGAGGCTGGCATCTCACATCGAAAAAACTGATGGACAGTGATTAGGAGCCACCCGAGTGCGAAACTCGAGCCCCATTCCAAACCCATTCCAGTCTCACCCAGACGCTTTAGGTTATGCACGCGAAAAGTGAAATCACAACAAAGAGTGAAAAATTACCATGCAACAAAGCCTCTTCAAGTTCATAATCAAAACGTTCAGCGTTTCCCAATAGCAGGCAGCGCATCGCAGGATGCGTGTGAGAGTCGGTTGTGTGGTTCCGACCTCACCCGAGGAGAGTCCAGGAGGACGAGATGAAGCGAGACTACCCCAACCTCTGCAAGCCGATCAGGGTCGGAAGAATCACCTTCCGAAACCGCATGTGCTCAGCGCCGATGGGGGCCACCGACATAGACGCCGAGGGAACACCGGGTCCGAGGACGCAGGGTTTCTACGAGCTGCGCGCCAAGGGTGGCGCCGCCATCGTGACGGTCAGCGAGCTGGTGGTGCATCCCGAGACCGATGGGTCGCAGATGCTTCATCTGAGTCTTTCGACCCCAGGGCAGCTCGGGGCGTTCACCTACGTGGCCGACGCGATCAAGCGCCACGGAGCGGTGGCTAGCATCGAGCTCTCGCATTCCGGCCAGTACGCGGGAACCTATATGGTGGACAAGGAGAGCAAGGGCGAGCTGTGCCAGTACGGCCCCAGCGATGGGGTGAGGCCGGATGGAATCCCGGTCAAGGCGCTCACCCACGAGCAGATCGACGACATCGTCGCCGCCTACGCCAACGCCGCCTCCCTCGCCAAGCGCGCCGGCTTCCAGATGGTGATGCTGCATGCAGGGCACGGCTGGCTCGTGAACCAATTCCTGTCGCCGTGGTTCAACAAGAGAGACGACGAGTACGGCGGACCACTCGAGAACAGGATTCGCTTCGCTCGCGAGATCCTTCAGGCCATCCGGGCGGAGGTGGGCCCCGGCTTCCCGATCGAGCTGAGGATGAGTGGGGCCGAGCTCTTCGACGGTGGCTACGACCTCGACGAAGGCTGCCGCATCGCCCAGGCCCTGGAGGATCTCGTGGACATAATCCACGTCTCCGCCGGCTCCTACCAGTTCGGCTTCTCCATCACCCACCCCTCGATGTTCCGCGACCACGGCTGCAACGTCTACCTGGCCGAGGAGATCAAGAAGCACGTGAGCGTCCCGGTCGCCACCATCGGAGGTCTGTCCGACCCCGACCAGATGGAGGAGATCATCGCCTCCGGTAAGGCCGACTTCGTGGTGATGGGGCGTGCGCTTCTCGCCGACCCGGAGATTCCGAACAAGGTGATGTCCAACAGAGGCGATGAGATCGTCAAGTGCATGAGGTGCTTCACCTGCATGGCCGAGCGTCCCGTAACCCAGACCCGTAGATGCGCGGTCAATCCGAGGATCGGGCGCGAGTTCGAAGGGATGGATATCGTCCCTGCAGCGACGAAGCGCAAGGTGCTCGTGGTGGGCGGCGGCATAGCAGGCATGGTGGCTGCGAGAACCGCAGCGCTACGTGGCCATGACGTCACCCTATGTGAGAAGGACGAGGAGCTTGGAGGGATTCTGCGCACCGAGAGGTGCCTGCCCTTCAAGATGGACATGTACAACCTCGGCAAGAGCTACGAGATCCTCTGCCGTCGCGCGGGCGTGGATATCAGACTTGGACAGACAGTTGACGCCGAGTTCGCCGAGTCGTTCGGTGCAGATGCGGTGATCATCGCCGTAGGATCCGAGCCAATCCCTGCGCCGGTGCCGGTGGACGAGAATGCCGACCTGCTCTCGATAGACGACCTCTACCTCGAGGGTGCTCCTGTGGGCAGCGAGGTTGCCGTGGTAGGCGGTGGTCTCACCGGAAGTGAGTGCGCGCTCAACCTCGCACGCAAGGGCCACACCGTGCACCTGATCGAGATGAGAGATGGCCTGGCGATCGACGCGAATGTCAGGCACAGGCCGATCCTACTCGCCGAGATCGAAGACGCCGGAGTCGACGTGCACCTCAACGCACCGGTGCAGCGGATACTCGCCAACGGGGTCGAGGTCAAAGAGAACGACGCACCGGTGGAGATCCCCGCAGACACCATCATCTGCGCGATCGGTCAGAGGTCGCGCTCGGCCGTCGTGGACGCGCTTCGCGACAGCGCGCCGTTCGTGCGCATCATCGGCGACGCCCAGAGGCCCGCAAACGTGACGATGGCCACCTACGAGGCCTTCCACGCCGCCCTGGACATCTAGACGAACCTAAAGCCAGAACCTAGGAGCACAGGCGCAGTCGTCGGGATACAGCTCACCCGCGCTCCCCATAAAGAACCGAACCGTCGAACGGAGAAAGCCATGTACGACAACAACGAGGGCTCGCTCGGACGCTATATCATCCAGGATCTCCAAGCCCCCGAGATCGGAACCCCGGAGTTCCGCGAGATGTACGAGCGCTTCTCGCACAGGATCCTGTGGATAGACGGAAACGTGTGCCCGGGTGCGTTCCAGATGAACACGGCATGGTACTACGCAGTGCCGGAGAAGGACCCGGTGTTCGACGAGCATAGCCACGAGGCCGATGAGCTCATCGGGCTGTTCAGCGGGGATCCGGACGATCCATACGACCTGCACGGCGAGATCATCATGAAGCTCGACGGCGAGGAGCATCGCATCACCAAAAGCAGCCTCATATTCTGCCCCTCCGGGATGCCGCATCAGATGAGGGTACTGAGGGTCGACAAGCCGATCTTCCACTTCTCCGTCGTAACCTCCCCGCTCTACGGCAACGAGGCTTACGACAAATAGACGCGAACCGCAAAACGCCACATGGGGCGCCCGTGTGCAGGTTATCTGTGCGCGGGCGCTACTGCTTGGAGCTAACGTAGCTGTGATCGATGGTGATCTTGCAAACAACGTTCGGATACTTCTCTATCACCAGGTTCGAGATGCGCTCGACGAGCTCTTGATCCGAAAACCCCAAGTCGACTGGCACCAAGCAGTCGAATAGGACATTGGTATGCGTGACCCCTGGCACGGTGCGCAGGTCGTGGATCGAAAGCCTCGGGTCGATCTCTTCCACCTGCTGGTTTATCCAGTTACGCAGGTCGTTCACCGCGGGGTCGTTGGTAACTATCGGGTCGTAGTGCAGGGTGACGATCAGACCGTCCTCGTTCTTGAAATCCTGCTCGATGTTATCGATGGTGTCGTGGCTCTCCAACGGGTCGATCTCAGCCGACATCTCCACATGCGCGCTCGCGAACTGGCGACCAGGGCCGTAATCGTGGACCATCAGGTCGTGGGTGTCCAGCACCCCGGGATAGCTCATGATCTTGTCGTGGATATGCTGCACGAGCTCGGGAGAGGGTGAACGCCCCAGAATAGGGTCTATCGTGTCACGCACCAATCCGATGCCGCTCCATACGACGAACACGCCCATGCCGACTCCAACCCACCCGTCGAGGTCGACGCTGGTGAGATGCGAGATTATCGCGCATACGAGCACCAGGGACGTGGCGATGACGTCGTTTCTTGAGTCGACGGCTGTGGCACGCAGGGTCTCGGAGGATATGCGCTTGCCGACAGACGAGTTGAACGATGCCATCCACATCTTCACTACGATCGAGAGCACGAGTACGCATACCACCGCGATGCCAAACTCTGTCGCGGTGGGGTTCAGGATCTTGTCCACGGACGATATCAGCAGCTCTACACCGATCGCTAGGACTATGATCGCGACGACAAGGCCCGATAGGTACTCGTACCTGCCATGTCCATAGGGATGCCCCGGGTCCGCAGGCTTGCTAGCCAGCTTGAACCCGAGGAGGCTTATAACGTTGCTGGAGGCATCAGAGAGGTTGTTAACAGCGTCAGCGATGATGGACACGGAACCGGCGAGGAATCCGATCGCTCCCTTAGTCAGGCAGAGGACCACGTTGCAGATGATGCCCACGATACCGGCGAACTGACCGCAGCGGTTGCGTGCCGCTAAGTCCGCAGGATCCTCCAGACCCTTCACGAAGCGCCTTAGAAGCCAATCGGTCAAATCTTTCCCCTTCAACTCTTTAAACCACATCGCGAGACCGCGTTTCCCCTGACAAAGCTATCACCTCGTGTGATCGGGAAGCGCTCTATTCGGCAAATCGCGTGAAAAATAATATTGACATCCTGTCAGTAACAACTAGGATAGGGCCTGCCGTAAAAATGACAACTTGTCATTTTCTCATGAAGAACGACCATATACGTTCGAACAATTATGAACAGGAGGGAAACGATCATGGGTAAGACGCTTGTCGCATACTTCTCCGCAAGCGGAGTCACCGCCTCAGTTGCCAGGGCAATCGCAGAGGTATCGGGCGGAGATCTCTTCGAGATCGCACCAGTTGTCCCCTATTCCACCGCCGACCTCGACTGGACCGACAAGAAGAGTCGCAGCACCATCGAGATGAATGACGAGTCCTCACGGCCCGAGTTCAGCGGGTCCGTCGACAACATGAGCGATTACAGTACAGTCTTCGTGGGATACCCGATCTGGTGGGGAGTGGAGCCCAGGATCATCGACACATTCCTCGAGGCATACGATTTCTCCGGCAAGACCATCGTCCCATTCGCCACGAGCGGCGGAAGTGGACTTGGCAGCTCCCCCAACCGCATACAGAGCGAGGCCCCAACGGCCAAAGTCACAGGTAGTAAGCTACTGAATGGACACCAGAGCGCCGATTCCCTCCGCAGCTGGATCGACGATCTGGCACTCTAGAGGATAGGCACGAGTCGGCAGGGGTGGCGCATGCCCAAGATCAGCGAAGAGGAATCCATCGCGCGGCGCAATGAGATCATCGATGCCTGCGAGGCGCTTTACGGGCGCTGCGGCTACCGCGAGATTACAATGGGGCAGATCGCAGAGAGGGTCTCTTTCGGGAGGGCAAACATCTACAACTACTTCCAGTGCAAGGACGAGATCTTCCTAGCGCTGCTGCAGCGTGAGCACGAGAAGTGGGTATACGACCTGACCTCTCTGAGGGATTCCCCCGCCCCCCTGACCGACGAGCAACTGGCGCACGGACTGGCGCGAACCCTTGAGTCACGCGTCCAGATGCTGCAGCTGATGACGATGAACCTCTACGACATGGAGGAGAACAGCCGGCTGGAAAATCTGGTGGAGTTCAAACGCGTCTTTGGGAGCGCGATCTCGGCGCTGCGATCCGTGGCCAAACGCTTCAAGCCGTTGTGGAGCGAGGAGCGTCTGCAAACCTTCACGTACTCTTTCATGCCGTTTATGTACGGCATCTATCCGTATGTGTTCGCCACCGATAAACAAACCGAGGCCATGGAGGCCGCATGCGTGCCCAGCGCCAGCCTAGACATCCACGGAATCAGCTACCCCTTCATCCTGAAGATGCTGCAGGATTGAGAGTCGTCAGGCAACACGAACAAGCAGGGCCTATCCCCTGATCACCCTCACCTGGCAGCTCTCCATCGTCTTGAGGGCGGCCTCGTGGGCCTCGGGCGTGACGCCGGCGCAGCATTTCGCGTCCACGGTGATGGGAACCTCGGGCATAAAACCCTTGAGCGCAAGCGCGTTTGAGACCACGCAGATGTCGGTACAAAGGCCGATGAGCTCGATAGACTCGATAGGGTCGGCTTCGTTAGCTGCGGACAGGTCGCGCGCGAGCTCCACCGATGCGAACGTCGACTTGCAGTAGACCTTGAGGTTGCGGGAGCTGCGAATGTGCTCGAGCCCGTCCACCAGCTGCCAACCCCAGCTGTGCTCGATGCAGTGCTCGATGGGGAGGTTGCGTCCCTCTTGCGTCGAGAGATACCCCGCGTCATGGGTGTCGAGAGTGAACACGACCGTCCCATCGAAAGACTCCACCTTGGATATCACGTCGTCGACGATGGCCTGGGCCTCAAGGGTCCCGAGCGAGCCGGAGACGAAGTCGTTCTGCATGTCCACCACAACGAGATACCTGCTGCCCATCTAAAAGCACCTCCATCGCGCGATTCTTCCTAAGCTCACTAGAAGATAACACTACCATGCCACGGTGGACTCACACCGGGCCTTAGCCGCCAAGGTCGCGCATTCGGAAAAACACGGTTGGACAATTCGGAAAATCCCGGTTAAGAAATTCGGAAAAACCGGGTTGATGCGTTATGCTGTACTGAGCTTGAACCTATCCAAATCCATGTTGCCATCCCGAAAGGAGCAGAATGGCACAGCAACGGATAGCTCCCGAAGGATACCTGCCTCGCATAGTCGATGAGCAGGTAGAGAGATATCTCAGAATCTTCGGAGCTATAGAGATATCTGGAACCAAGTGGTGTGGGAAGACCTGGACCGCGCTAAAGCATGGCGCCAGCGTGAACTTCGTGGACGACGATCTCGAGCTGGCCCGAACAGACCCATTCATCATGACGCTCGGAGACCGCCCGCATGTCATCGATGAATGGCAGCTAGTACCTCACATCTGGGATGCGGTTCGTCGCAGCGTGGATCGCGAGCGCGGCCTTCGCGGTGGCTGGATCCTCACGGGTTCCTCAAGCCCCTTCGCCCAGCAAGAAAGCAGCGTGGAGACACCTAGCCACAGTGGCGCAGGGCGAATCGGTCGCATCCAGATGCACCCCATGACGCTCTCCGAAAGCGGTGACTCCACAAAAGAGATCTCCCTCTCCGGCCTGTTCGCAGGCGAGTTTGAACCATGCACGGCCCCGGACGACACATACCAGCTCGTCGAGCTCTGTTGCAGAGGCGGCTGGCCCGAGGCCGTAGGCATGGAGACCAGCGACGCTCAGACGCTTGCCCGCGAGTATCTCCGTATCTTCTTCACCGAGAGCGTTCGCAAGGCGGGTAAGGACAGAGACATCGCATCACGGCTAGTGGCGTCGCTTGCGCGCAATCTTGGCCAGGCTGCAACTTACAAGACCATCATCCGCGATATGTACGGGAAGGAAGGTAGCCCTTCTGCCATCGCACAGGAGACGGTAGCCTCCTACCTGTCGTTTCTGAAGTCGTCCTATCTGATAGACGAGATCCCGGGTTGGGCACCATCGGTACGCTCACGCAAGCGTCTGGCCACCAAATCCAAACGCTATCTGGCCGACCCATCCATCGCCGCAGCACAGTTGGGCATGTCTCCTGACGCATTGATGCGCGACTGGCAGACATTCGGATTACTCTTTGAGTCGCTTTGCATCCGTGACCTCTTGGTGTACGCACAGGCACTTGCCGACATCGGATTCGAGCCGTTGCGCTATTATCGCGACGACTCGGGTCTCGAGGCCGATGCGATCATCGAACTTGCCGACGGACGCTGGGCCGCCCTAGAGTTTAAAGTAGGCGAAGACAAGGTCTCCGAAGCCGCGGAGCACCTGCTGCGTCTCAAACGAAAGCTCTGCGAGAACCCGGGCGCGCGCATGCGCGAACCGGAGTTTCTCGCTGTGATAACAGGAGTCTCGAGATTCGCACGCCAAACCCCGGAGGGAGTCTACGTCATACCCATCAGATGCCTAACGGCCTAACGCACGGCTCGGATACGACTACAGAAAGACTGACAAAACATGCCAACGAGTAAAGAACAACAGCGCAACGAGCTGCATAAAACCATCTGGTCTATCGCTGACGACCTGCGCGGAAGCGTTGAT
>CAYRYP010000063.1:0-8060 GCA_964428485.1 uncultured Coriobacteriaceae bacterium | reverse complement strand
CGCCGGAGGACCTCGAGCCGCGCCCGCCGGTGGTCACCGTCATGGGTCACGTCGATCACGGCAAGACCTCGCTTCTCGACGCCATTCGTAAGACCGGAGTCGTGGAGACCGAGGCAGGCGGCATCACCCAGGCGATCGGCGCGTCGGTCGTCAACATTGACGGCAGGCAGATCACCTTTATCGACACCCCTGGACATGAGGCGTTCACGGCTATGCGAGCACGCGGTGCCCAGGTGACCGACGTTATCGTGCTTGTGGTCGCGGCCGACGACGGCGTAATGCCACAGACCATCGAGGCTATCAATCACGCCAAGGCGGCTGACGTTCCCATCGTCGTTGCGGTCAACAAGATAGACAAGCCTGGCGCCGACCCCACCAGGGTGCGTCAGGAGCTCACGGAGTACGGTGTCATCCCCGAGGAGTGGGGAGGCCAGAACATGTTCGTCGAGGTTTCTGCCAAGCAGAACACCAACATCGACGAGCTGCTCGAGACGATCCTCTTGCAAGCCGATGTTCTTGAGCTTAAGGCCAACCCCAACGCCCTGGCCTCCGGATTCGTCATCGAGGCCAATCTCGACAAGGGTCGCGGACCGGTTGCCACGGTGCTCGTGCAGCGTGGAACCCTCAAAGTGGGAGACTCCATCGTCGCCGGTACCGCGTACGGTCGCGTCAGGGCGCTCATAAGCCCGAAGGGCGAGAATGTCGACAACCTGCGTCCGTCTGACCCCGCGGAGGTGCTCGGTCTTGGAAGCGTTCCTGCGGCGGGTGACGAGTTCAGAGTGTTCGAGGACGAGCGCGACGCCCGCAACCTCGCCGAGGATAGGGCGCTACGTGCGCGTTTGGCCGAGCAGCAGTCCAAGGTGCCCGTCACTCTCGACGACTTCTTCAACAGGATCGAGGAGGGCAAGATCGCCGAGCTCAACATCGTGCTCAAGGCCGACACCCAGGGTTCGATCGAGGCCCTTAAGGATGCCTTCGACAAGATGGACCAGACCGAGGTGCGCATAAACATCATCCACTCTGCGGTCGGCGGGATCACCGAGACCGATGTCATCCTGGCATCGGCTTCCGACGCCATCATAATCGGCTTCGGTGTGAGGCCACAGCCCAAGGCGAAGCAGCTCTCCGAGAAGGAGAAGGTAGACATCCGCACCTACAGGATCATCTACAAGGCGATCGAAGACATCAACGCGGCGAGGGTCGGACTACTCAAGCCCGATATCGTCGAGGAGGAGACCGCCACCATCGAGGTTCGTGAGACCTTCAAGGTTCCCAAGGTCGGCACCATTGCCGGATGCTTCGTCACCGAGGGAGAGGTCTCCCGCGAGGACAAAATCAGGATCGTTCGTGAGGGCATGATCATCCACGAGGGCGATATCGCGTCGCTACGCAGGTTCAAGGATGACGTCAAGAGCGTCCGTGCCGGATATGAGTGCGGCATCGGGATCGAGGGCTTCCAGGACATCAAGACCGGCGACGTTCTCGAGAGTTATCACATGAAGGAGGTCGCGAGGGAGGCATAGTCTCCCATCATGGCCTACGTCACGATGGGCGCATGGTTTGCGCGCCTGCTAGGAGGTGCACGGCGATGAAGGATACGCCTTCAACTAGGAAGAGCGCGCAGACCGTGCGTGACAAGATCGCGATGATACTTATGACCGAGATTAGCGACCCAAGGGTATCGCTGGTTACCGTGACCGAGACCAAGGTCTCCAAAGACCGCTCGGTGTGCAACGTCTATGTCTCCACCGACCCGGACAGGTACGACGAGGTGGTCGAGGGTCTTGAGTCAGCCAAGGGTAGGATCAGGTCCCTTCTGGGAAGGAGCCTGGGGTGGAGGGTCACCCCGGAGCTGCGCTTCATGATCGACACTGTACCCGATGAGGCCGAGCGCATCTCTAGGGCACTTATGGACGTGCCACCGACAATGTCGATTCCCAAGGATGAAGAGGGCAATCCTGTTGCTGTCGACTCCGACGAAGGTGGGAGGTAGCCCATGGTCGAGAACGTTTCGGGCGCAGAGACCGAGCTGCCGGAGGGTTCGGCGACGCTTTCTGAGATCGCCGAGGTCATAGGCAAGGCGAGCACCTTCGCCGTCTCCGGGCACATTAATCCCGATGGTGACACCATCGGTTCTGTGCTCGGTATCGTGGCTCTGCTCAAGGGGATGGGTAAGGAGGTGACCCCCCTTCTAGCCAACGCCTCCTCCGCCCCGGAGAAATACGCCTTTCTTGATGGCTACTCCGACTTCGTCCACGCGACCAAGTTCTCCAAGAGGGTGGACGTCTACATATCGGTGGACACTCCCACGGTCGAGCGCATGGGGGATGCCCGAGAGGCCATGAAGCGAGCTGGCACCAGCATCTCCCTGGACCATCATCCAGAGTCCGGGGTTGGCGCCAACCTGAGCAGGCGCGACATCTCTTCGGCTTCCGCCTCCATGATGGTTTGGGAGCTCGCCAAGCATCTAACCGACGGGCATCCCGGCAAGGACGTGGCTACGGCGTGCTATACGGGCATCGTCACCGACACCGGGTGCTTCCAGTTCCAGAACACCGATTCCCGCGCGCTCATGTATGCCTACGAGATGGTGGCCGAGGGCGCGGTTCCCTCTGATGTCTGTGAGATGGTCTACCATAGCCGCCGGCCCGCGGCGCTTAGGCTTGAGTCGCAGCTGATCTCTAGGATCCAGCTCACTAGTGAGGGTACCGTGGCATGGGCATGGATATCTGAGCACGACTACGACAAGCTAGGGGCCTGCAAGGAGGATACCGAGGGCCTAGTCGACAGGATTCGTGAGGTAGGCGGCATAGAGGTCGCGATGCTGATCCAAGGTAGGAGAAAAGACGTCCGCTGCTCCATCAGGGCCAAGCACGGATTTGACGTCTCCAAGATAGCTCATGAGTATGGAGGGGGCGGCCATAGGGCAGCCTCCGGATTTACGTTGCCAGGAAGGCTTCCCGATAACATGGACAGGATCTCGTCAATGGTGGAGGAGATCGAGGCCAAGGTGCTTGCCTGGAGGGCAGCTGACGGGGATTTTTCCGAAGGGACGAAGTAGCCAGATGAAGCGCGGACAGAGCGGGCTGGTTGCAGTCATCGCCGTAGACAAGCCGGCTGGCTGCACCTCCCACGACGTCGTCGGGATGGTGAGGCGCGCCACGGGTGAGAGGCGCGTTGGGCACGCCGGGACGCTGGATCCCTTCGCAACAGGGCTTTTGATCGTCTGTATAGGGGCGGCTACCAGGCTATCGGAGAGGATCTCCGATGCCAGTAAGGGCTACATCGCCCGTATCGCCTTTGGGAGATCGACGGACACGGATGATCTTACGGGCAAGCCCACCGGGGAAGGGGAGGCGCCCGGTGATATCCTCGATGCAGTCTTCGCCTCCGACAGGATCTCCGGGCTCGTTGGCACCATCGACCAGATGCCCCCGGCATACAGCGCGAAGAAGGTCGGTGGTAGGAGATCCTACGAGGCCGCTAGGCACGGTGAGGTTCTCGAGCTTACGCCCTCGCGTGTAACCATTCACTCCGCGATGCTGATAGCTACGGGCACTCTCGAGGAGGGTCCATCGGCGGGACTTCCCTTCTGGGACGTGGCCCTGGAGGTCTCCAAGGGCACGTACATCAGGAGCATCGCCAGGGATCTCGGATCCGAGTTCGGCTGCGGAGCGCATCTGGCGGAGCTTCGGAGGACCTCGATCGGCTCAACACGGCTCTCCTGCGCCCTAGATCCCGAGAACTTAGGGGATCTGTCCGATGCGGAGTCGTTGGAGAAAGTCGCGCTCGACCCGGTCGGCCTTTTGGGTCTACCAGTTCTAAATGCCGATGTTGCCGAGATGTCGCGGGTTAGAAATGGCGCTCCGATAACCGTGGACGCAACCAGGATCGCTGCCGCCAACGTCGATACGACCAAGGTCTGCGTGGTGAGCGATTCTAGGCTCCATGCGGTGTACAGGATCTCGGGCGGGGTGGATGCGATGTTTCGGGATAGGTTGAGGTTGGAATGCGAGATCATGATCCCGGGAGGGGTTTGCGGGGCCGGGCGATGATGCGTCCATACCATGCGTCATGGGATGGAGACGTGCTGTGGTCTTTGCAGGACGGAGTTAGAGCATGAAAGACGTAGAGCAAAAATCCAGGCTCGTTCAGGTATCGGCCTCCGACTCTTTCGGTGTCTCAGAGGTAGCCGGGGCGATCTGCGCGCTGGGCGTCTTTGACGGTGTCCACCTAGGTCACAGAAAGATCATCTCCGACTGCGTAGCTAGGTCGCACGAACTGGGGGCGCCATCTGCCATAGTCACCTTCGGGATAGACCCTGAGGAGCTCTTCTGCAAGGGGAGACCCAGAAAGCTCCTCTCCAACAACGATCGCATAGAGATGCTTCGGCACCTGGGCGCCGACATGGTAGTGGTCCTCGACTTTGACGAGGGATTCTCGAAGCTCTCACCGGAGGAGTTTGTTTCAGGGCTGTCCGCAGACGGGCACGCGCCGGCAGAGGTCATCGTCGGCTGCGATTTCAGGTTCGGATACAGGGCGGCCGGCGACGTTGGTGTGCTCGGCAGGGAGCTCGGACGCGATGGGTGTGTCGTTACTCCCGAGGATCTTCTCAGTGTTGATGGGGCGCCCGTCACGGCAACCAGGATCAGGGATCTCATAGAGTCGTGCGACATAGAGGTTGCAAACGCTCTTATGGGCAGGATGCACTTCATTCGCTCCGAGGTCGTGATGGGAAGGCAGGTGGGGCGCACGCTGGGCTTCCCCACGGCAAACCTGGTCCCCACCGAAAACCACGTAGGCTTAGGCGGAGGAGTCTACATCGGGTACGTCCTTGTACGTGGCAGGTGGTACAGGGCTTGTATCTCGGTTGGGGTCCCGAAGACCTTCGGCGACATCCCCCCGACAATAGAGGCGCACCTCGTGGACTTTGATGACGACATATACGGCGAACAGGTGGTGGCATGCTTCTCGCGCTACCTCCAGCCCATGGAGAGGTTCAACTCGCCAGAGGAGCTCGTCGAGAGGATACAATCTTACAAGGAGGCGGCACAGATGCAGCCCGTCTCGCCGCAATCGCTGCCCGAGCTCTTCTAGGAGGCGCAATCTTGTCCAGGATCTCGGACGAGGACAAAGACAAGGTCAGGGAGGCCACCGACATCGTAGCGCTCATCGGTGAGTACGTTGAGCTGCGTCAGCGCGGTCGCGATTTCTGGGGCAATTGCCCGTTTCATCACGAGAAGACCCCCTCGTTCAAGGTCAGCCCGCAGAACCAGAACTGGCACTGCTTCGGTTGTGGTGAGGGTGGCGACGCCTTTTCGTTTTTGATGAAGAAGGAACAGCTGGAGTTCCCGGAGGCCGTCAGGTTCCTCGCGGAGCGCGCCCACATCACCATCACCGAGCAGGAGGGCGGGATGCCCTCTAGCTACAAGGGAAGGCTCTATGAGGCGTGCAGGGAAGCCGCAGAGTTCTACCACATCCAGCTTATGAGGGGAAAATCGCAGGGGTGCGCCGAAGCCAGGGCCTATCTCGGCTCGCGCGGTCTGGGCGGATCGATTCCTAACAAGTGGAACCTCGGTTACGCTCCGGGTCACGGATCCCTTATCACCCATCTCAAATCTAAGGGGTTTACCTTAAAAGAGATGCAGGATGTCAACCTTGCGTTCGAAGGCGGTAGAGGTGCTGGTCGGGACCGCTTCTACGAGCGTGTTATGTTTCCGATTCGGGACGAGCGGGGTAGAACCATCGCCTTTGGGGGGCGGATAATCGGAAGTGGCGAGCCGAAATACATCAACACCTCAAACTGCCCGCTCTTCTCTAAGAGACACCATCTCTACGGTATAGACCTCGCCAAGACCCACATCACCTCCAAGGGGTCGGTTGTGGTCGTCGAGGGCTACACCGACGTCATCGCGATGCACGAGGCGGGTTTCGACAACGTGGTAGCGACGCTCGGGACGGCTCTTACGCCCGAGCATCTCCGCGTGCTTAGGAAATACCTCCCGAGCCGGATCATCTATCTCTTCGATGGCGACGCCGCTGGACAGAGGGCTGCCGACCGCGCCTCGGAGCTGATAACTCCGGATGTGACGCCGGAATCCGGAACGAAGCCCGTGACGCTCTCCGTGGCCGTCATACCTGATGGCCTCGATCCGGCAGAGTTCATCGCCGAGAGGGGCGCCGATGCTATGGAGGTCCTGCTTGGGAATGCAGAGCCGCTGTTGCGCTTTGCGATCGACAGGCGCATCTCAGCATCTGATATGTCCACGCCGGAGTCGAGGCTGATGGCGCTTCCCACAGTCCTTCAACCGCTGATACCCATTCGCACCTCGATACTGTCAGACGAGTACGTCAACTACGTCGCCGACATCTTCCACCTGGAATTCTCCAGCGTGCGGAGGACCCTCGACAGAATGAAGGCCCCCAGGCAGCAGCGCGAGCAGGACGATCCGGGACTCCGCGCCGACATTCCGGTGGAGAAGGTCCCCGCACAGCCATCCTATTCCATTCCGTCCGAGGGGTCCGGGAGATGGGAGGCTCAGATACTTTGCATGTACGCCCAGCAGCCGCAGGTCAGGATGAAGATCATTCAAGAAATGCGCGGTAGTGAGTGGAGCGTCGATCTTCACGCTAGGCTGTTCGAGCTGATGACCTCCATGGACACCGCTACGTCGACATCCCAGATGGTCGCCAGGTGCACCGACGAGTTCCCGGAGTCCGAACCTCTATGGGCGGTAACCATCCCCGGATCCGAGGACCCCGAGATGGCACAGTATGCAACCTCCGTAATGCTAAGGGAGCGTAGCAAGGCGATGCTCGGCGAGGCCATCAGGACGCTGGAGAACCGCATCAAGCACGACAGGTCGCTCTCTGCGCAAGAGAGAGAGGAACTCTTCGCGAAGATATCCTCTCTGCAAAAGCAACTGGCGGATCTCAGATCTAGATAACCCAGGGAATCCACTTGGCGAGATGACGGCCGTTTGCGGAAAACCACCTTTTGTAAGTCGTATCACTTTCTTGGACAGTGTATAAATATAAGTTCGAATTAGTCTGTACTGACTGAAAAGCTCGGACCGAGAGGAACTAGATTGGCCACCAAGAAATCCAAAGGCAAGGCTGAGAACAAGACCGGTAACGAGACCAACGCAAAGGAGATAACCCCCGCTGGAGGCGATGCGGAGGAGATTGCGGCCGAGGATTTTGCCGAAGCCGCTTCCGAGGGCGAAAAGCCTGTTTCTCATTCAGACGATGACCCCGCTATTGCCGATGGGAATCTTGACGACATGCGGCAGGATGTTGAAGGCGATGACACCGACGATCAAGATTTTTTGGAGGTCGATGACGATTCCGATGATGTCGACGTTCCTGAAGAGGAGATCATCGGCGAGGATTTGGACGACACCGCGATAGACAACGATGACGCCGCGATCAACGAGGACGGCGAGGAGATCACCGATCCCTCCATAGATGAGGGTAAGGTAGACATCGTGATCCCTGAGGCCCCTAAGAAGACCAAGAGGCGCACCGTGCGCAAGTCCGCCACCGATTCCTCCGTGACCATGCTCACCGGCGATCCGGTCAGGACCTATCTCAAGGAGATAGGAAAGGTCCCGCTGCTCACTGCGGCCGAGGAGGTCGACCTCGCGATGAAGATCGAGGCGGGCCTAGAGGCCACGAAGAAAATCGAGCAGGCCATAGATGACGGCGTTGAGCTCGACAGGCGCGAGAAGCGCCATCTGACCCGAGTGGAGCAGGTGGGTCTAGATGCTAAACAGCAGCTAATCGAGGCTAATCTCAGGCTGGTCGTCTCCATCGCCAAGCGCTACGTGGGACGTGGGATGCTTTTTCTTGACCTCATCCAGGAGGGTAATCTCGGCCTCATCCGCGCGGTCGAGAAGTTTGACTATACCAAGGGATTCAAGTTCTCCACCTACGCCACATGGTGGATCCGCCAGGCCATTACCCGTGCGATCGCCGACCCAGCTCGCACGATCCGCATTCCCGTTCATATGGTCGAGACCATCAACAAGCTCGTCCGTGTGCAGCGCCAGCTTTTGCAG
>CAYRYP010000062.1:0-8209 GCA_964428485.1 uncultured Coriobacteriaceae bacterium | reverse complement strand
GGGCGCCAGATGCGTCGCTATCGAGCACGTGCCCGACGGGGTCTCGGAGGCCGAAGAGCTCTGCGGCACCGGCATCTGCGGCTTTGGCAAGGCGGTCGTCACCGACGTGCTCTCGCAGGGCATCCGCAACCTCGTGCTGGTGGACTGCTGTGACACAATGCGAAGCGTCGCCGACGTGCTCGCCGCCACCGGCAAGCTTGACTTCGTGCACATCGTGGGAATGCTGCACTGCGACGGCAGCTGCGCCCGCGACCTCCTAGCCGAGGAGCTGCGACATTTGGCCAGCGCATGGCGCGAGCGCACCGGGCAGAGCTTCGATGCCGAGCGGTTCCGCAGCTCCTTCGGGGCAGACGAGACCCTCGCCTCAGCCGACGAGCCGCACGTGAGCATCATCGGTGCCCGCGTGGAGCCCGACCTCTTGGAGATGGCCAGGCGCGCGATCGACATCCCAGTTGTAGACAGGACGTGCCTCGGCAACCGCGAGGCGGGTCGGGACATCCCACCCGAAACCGACGACTTCGACGAGTTAATGTCGTGGTACGCGGGCGTCCTCTTCGGCCAGATGCCTTGCCTTCGCATGGCTGACATCTCCACCAGAAGGCGCCTGCTCGACGACCCGGGCCTCTCTGGCATCATCTACCACACGGTGAGCTTCTGCGATTTCTACCCGCTGGAGTATGCATCCATCCGCGGCGGCGTGGACATCCCTATGGTTATGGTGGAGTCGGACTGGACCAGACAGTCGCAGGGGCAGATCGCAACGCGGCTGGATGCCTTCGCTGAGACCCTCTCGACAAGCCACGCAGGCGCGCGGACCTGTTCCGCTGACATGGAGGAAGATATGGCAGACGAAAACAGCAGCAATCCCGATGGACGCTTCTTCGCGGGAATCGACAGCGGCTCGACTAGCACCGATGCGGTCATCATCGATGCGGAGGGTTCGATCGTGGCAGGCGTCGTGATCCCCACGGGGGCGGGTGCCACCGCAAGCGCCGAGGACGCCCTTGCTGCGGCGATCGAGAGAGCCGGCATCTCGAAAGAGGAGATCGCCGCCACCATCGCAACCGGATACGGCAGACAGACCGTTGCAGGCGACGGCGCCTCGATCACCGAGATCAGCTGCCATGCCAGGGGAGCCGCCTGGCTCGACCCCACCGTCCGCACCGTGATCGACATCGGAGGGCAGGACAGCAAGGCCATCCGCATCGACGAGGGAGGCTCTGTTGCCGATTTTGCGATGAACGACAAGTGCGCCGCAGGAACCGGGAGGTTCATCGAGAACATATCCAAAGCCCTGCAGATGGACATATCCGAGATGGCATCGCGCGGGGTCACCTGCCATGAGGAGATCACAATCTCGAGCACCTGCGCGGTATTCGCGGAGTCTGAGGTCATCTCTCTTATCGCCCAGGACCGCAACGTCGACGACATCATCCACGGCATCAACGACTCCATCGCTGCTAGGACCTGCACGTTGGTGCGCCGCATCGCCGGACACGGCCCCTACATGATGACAGGCGGCGTCGCCAAGAATGTTGGGGTGGTCGCTGCGCTAGAGCGCAGACTCGGCGAGAAGATCTTGGTCTCCGAACAGTCACAACTCTGCGGTGCGCTCGGGGCGGCGCTCTACGCGAGGGACTCCTACCGTCACCCCTCTCGGTAGGCCCTGCGGCACGCCGAGACGAGTACATCTCGTGCAGCGGGTGCAACCCTCCCCTCTCCCCTTCAACGCGCGCTAAACGCACCCCAGTCCTGTAACACCGCGAGTTCAGGGAACCCTCTGTGCTAGAATCCCCTA
This sequence comes from uncultured Coriobacteriaceae bacterium, assembly GCA_964428485.1. Taxonomy (GTDB): domain Bacteria; phylum Actinomycetota; class Coriobacteriia; order Coriobacteriales; family CADBOM01; genus CAZPAN01. The sequence goes on along the minus strand of CAYRYP010000062.1, from coordinate 6,411 downwards.
GGCGGAGCGGGCTGTACGGTCGCGCCGCGCCCTGGGTGCGCGGTGAGGAAAGTCCGGGCTTCGCAGGGCAGGATGCCAGCTAACGGCTGGGCGGGGTGACCCGACGGAAAGTGCCACAGAAAAGGAAACTCCCCCGGCGAGGGTTCACCTCCCGGGAGAAAAGCTGAAAAGGTGTGGTAAGAGCGCACCAGCGGTCCGGTAACGGACCGGCTTGGTAAACCCCATCCGAAGCAAGGGCGAATAGGGACGCCATGGGCCTGCCCGGTCCGCGTCCGGGTTGCCCGCTAGAGCTGCATGGCGACATGCAGACCAGATAAATGGCCGTACTCGACAGAACCCGGCTTACAGGCCCGCTCCGCTCCATCCCACCAAGAGACTCTTCGAGAGAACCCTGCCACTCGACGGGGTTCTCGCATAGCTACCCTATGGAGTTGGCCCAGAGATCGAAGTCCTCTTGCGAGACATCGATCGAGAGCTGCTTGTGCCTGGACGTCCTCCCCCTCTTCACGCTCACCCTCGACTTGGCGATGCCAAGAGAAGCCGCCACCAGCTCGCATATGGTCTTGTTCGCCTTGCCGTCCGCGGGTGCCGCGCAAACGCGAACGGACAGCTCCGTGCGAGAGCTGTCCGTCCATCCGTCTATCTTGTTGGAAGAGGCCCTGGGAGTCGCCTTGACCGCTAGCACAACCGCCATGGCACGCCTCCCAAAGCTGTGTTCCGGCTGAACCCTCTAGTCGAGCTCGTCGACGTCGATGCCGCCGGTCTCACCGTACTCGAAAGTCTCGCTGTCGATCGAAGCGGCCTTGGGCTCGGGCATCGACTCGGGGCTGTAGTTCGAGACGGGAATCGGATCGTCGTTTCGGTAGGAGTCATCGGATGCGCTGGGCGCGTTGCCAAAGGACCTATCGGCCGAAGAGTCCTTGAATGCAATCACATGCGACTCACTGTTGTCGGCCTGAAGGCCCTTGCTCTCGAAGGTGCGGTTGGCATCGGTCTCGAAATGCTTGAGGAGCGAGATGAAGTCGTTAACAAACGCTTGCCTAGACTGCTCGAGACGGTCGATCTCGTCGAGGATGCGCTGCTTCTCGGCCTGGGTCTCGGTGATCATCTCGCGGGCACGCCCCTCAGCCTCGCGGCGTATGCGCGCAGCCTCGTCGGATGCCTGCTCCTTGATCTTGTTGGCGCTCTTCTGTGCGGAGATGAAGGCGTCAGAGATCACGGACTCGTCGGCACGCTGCTCGGAGAGCTTGGACTGTAGGCTTGCCACCTGCAAGCGCAGGCTCTCGATCTCGGCATCCTGAGCGGGAGAGGCAGTGGCTATCATCGTGGAGTTCTCAAGCTCAGCGATGCGGTTCTGATAATCGGCGTGGAGATGATCGATCTCATTGGCGACGAACTCCAGGAAATCGTCTACCTCCTGCATGTCATAGCCATTGCGGGAAGTGCCGAACCCCTGCTCGTGGATGTCCGTGCTGGTAATGCTCATGTCTTATCCTTCCATCTGGTTGTTCAGCGGGCCCGGCTTTTCCAGGCACCGTGAGATGCGCATCGGTTGAATGCCGTTTCGCCCAATGGGCTACAGTATCCAGATAATCAACCTAGCGATTAATTTTAATACAATGATCGCCACTATCGGGCTGAAGTCTATTCCGCCCGCAGGTGGGATGAGTCTGCGAAAAAACCCGAGATAGGGCTCGCAGATCGATCCAAGCGCTTCGTATATGCTCCCTGCCAACCCGCGGTCGTGCGGAAACCATGACATCAAAACATAGATGAAAATGACGGCAATGTAGAGATTAGACGCAGTGGATATGGCAAGAGATATCATTTACTACCTCGACGCAAGCTCTCTGGAACGCTTGGCGCAGGCCATTGCTCCGGCGCGTATCGCATCCCCTACACCCGCTGCGTCCATCGCGTCGAGAGCGGCTATGGTGGTGCCGCCCGGACTACTGACCGCATCGATGAGCTCGTCCGGGGTCTGCCTGGTGCGTTCCAGTAGCTCAGCGGTGCCAGCCATCGTCTGCAGTGAGAGACGAAGCGCGAGATCTGCCGGGATCCCCAGCTCCTCACCAGCCCTGGCGAGCTCGCGCACAAACAGCGCGAAATACGCCGGTCCGCTGCCGCTGAGCGCCACGACGCCGTCTTGCAACTCCTCATCAACCACGATGGCGTCGCCCATGCAAGAAAAGAGATCGCGAGCGAGACTACCCTCTTCTTCTGGAGTGGACCTGCTAACGGAGAGACCGACCATGCCCCTACCAACCATGAGCGGCGTGTTAGGCATCGCTCTTACGACGTACGCATCGGGAAAGTAGTCAGATATGGTATCGGTGGAAATGCCCGCCGCAATGGAGATGACCCGTTTGGGCGAGAAGGTGCCCCCGGCAACAAGGGGGGTCAGCACGTCGTGAAGAACCTGTGGCTTGACGGCGATTATGGCTGTGTCTGGATTGGGAGCCTCGGAGGCATCCGCAACGCAGCGCACCCCATATCTATCCTCGAGCAACTGCTTCTTGGGGCTAGGATCGGCGACCATCACCTGCTCTGGGGGAAACCCGCCGTTGCCGAGGAGGCCAGCAAGAATCGCCTCCCCCATCCGGCCGCCGCCAATTATAAGTAGATTTCCAAACTTGTTCGAGAGACCGTTGCTGGCAGCCATCTACAGCACCCCCATATCCTTCAACTGCTGGATCTCCGTGTCGGTGATGGAGGCCCCACCGTGGGAGAGGAAGAAGGCCTTAGAGCCGATCTTGTCTACAGAGCCGCCACTGACACTAACCACACCGAAGCAGAAGTCGAGGATCCTGCGCGCGAGATCCGGTGAGACCGCGGTGAGCGACACCACAGCGGAGGTCCCATTGCGAAACGCCTCCGAGACCTTCGCGGCATCTGCGTAGGAGGTGGGTATGATCGTGGCGATCCTTCTGCTGACCGACGAGGGGTAAGTCGACTTGACCCCGGTCACGATAGTGCCATCTTCGCCGGTAGAGCGCTGCCCGGCGTAGCTGTTCAGAGGCACTGGGATTCCCTGCTGTAGCGAGGCGAGCTCCTCACGCGCGGCCTGCAGCGACTCCTCGGAGTGGTTGGATCCGCGGCCGAGAGTCTCGCGGGGCTTGATGTCGTAGCTCTGCAGCGACGACTCGTAATTTGGCCTACCAGAGACCTGCTGGTGTTCGGAATGGCCGGGCCTCTCGTAGGCCCTCGCCCTCACGTCGGCGTTCGTGACCAGCGGAGTGGTCTCGCTCAGACGGCTCTCGCGCCTGCTCCCACCGGAGAGCTCCCCAGGCCACGAGGCGACGTTAGCCGCGCCGCGTGGGGTCACTCTGGAGGAAACAGTGTCACGATCCTGTTGATCATCGTAGTCATCGTAGTCGTCGTCGTAATAATCGTCATCGTATCCGTCATCGTAGTCATCGTAACCATCGTCGTAGCGGTTATCCCACTTGTTTTTGAAACCGCGACGGTCCGCGATATCGCCGATCTTGTTCTTGACATTGTCGAGAATGCTCATTGGTTTTCTCCAGAATCGTTGACGCCTTCAGTGTATTTTGGTGCTCCGTTTGCCGATCACGCGAGACATGTCTCATGTGAAAATCGAGTGTCCCAGTCTCACGATCGTAGCGCCCTCTGCTATACCCTGCTCGAAGTCCTGGGTCATGCCCATGGAAAGCTCCTGCATGAAGACATTAGCAGTTTTCCCGCTGCCTACTCTAAGCTCATCCCGAATTCCACGCAACCTACGGAATACGTCGCGGGCCACTATGGGGTCTCCCTGCGGCGCCATGGTCATAAGTCCGCGCACCTCAACGTGCTCCAGATTACAGGCATGCTCGAGCACCCCGGGCAGCTCCTCTGGGGTGAACCCGTCCTTGCTCTGCTCGCCGGAGACGTTGACCTCCAGAAGAACCCGCTGGATGATACCCATGCGCGCGGCTCTCTCATCGATACCATCGAGCACCCTGATGGATGCGACCGAGTGGATCAGACACGCACGACCCACGATATCCCTGATCTTGTTGGTCTGTATGCGTCCGATGAAGTGCCAGTTTGCGTTGGGATATGCCTCCGACTTGACCTTGAGTTCCTGGGCTCGGTTCTCACCGAAGTCCTCCACGCCACACTCGATGGCCACGCCGACCTCATCAATGCCGACCGTCTTGCTTACCGCTAGCATCAAGACGCCGGGGTCAGAGGGATCCGCGGACCTCCCACTAGCCTCCATAACCTCGGCTATGCGCCGCCTTGTCGCCTCGATGTTGCCGATGATCCTCTCGCGAACCTGCCCGTCAACAGCCATCAGATGCGCCTCCTATTCCGCACACTCGCACGCCGAATCCGGGATGCGACAGCCCAGCGCTCCGAACCTTCCAGTCTTGCCGCCCTCGGCCCGATGCGAGTAGAACCTGCCAAGATCCTCCGCCACACAGATGTCGGCTGAGACGATTCTGTTAGCCTCGACGCCCGATCTAGAAAGCGATGCCCTCACAGCGTGCTCTAGATCGAGATGGCCACCCATAGCGTCACAGCCAGATCCAAACTCGGAGACGAACGAGTCGATGAGGTCGTCGCTCACCTCGTAGCAGCAGGCCCCAATATGCGGGCCAATGTAGGCGTTGAACTCCCTCGTCGGGATATCGGTTGCCATCGAGAGCACAGTAGCCGCCTTACCGGCGATAGATCTGATAGCGCTGCGCCATCCGGAATGGACCACGGCAAACGAGCCGTCGGGGGCCACTATTACGACAGGGATGCAATCCGCGTAGCACAAGAGGATGGGTATACCTGGCATGGTGGTCACCACAGCGTCGCATCTTGAGTCGAGTATTGGCGAGATCGGGGGCGTGGGGCGGGCGTCCACCTCAATCCCAGCGATAGAGCACTCCTGAGCGAGTCTCGAGGCCATCTTGTCGCCATCGACGAAGGCCATCACGCTCTCTCCGTGGACCTGCACAGGATTCACGAGCCTTCCAGCGAAGTCCTCCATGCCAAGGGCCGAAAGCGCGCGACGGCGATTCTCCTGTACATGCGTGGTATCGTCACCGACGTTTGAGCCGAGGTTGAGAGACTCGTACGCCCCTGTGCTCGTACCCCCGCTCCTCATGGTGAATGCGAAGCGCACACCATGCGATTCAGCTAGGGCGGGGTCGCTCAGATACCCGACTCCTGCAGCAGGTTCGAATGCAGCAGCACTTCCGGCACCGATCTCCACAAGGGACGGTGCCGGAAGTGCGCTCTTCTCGCTATGGCTTTGCAAATGAGACCGCCTCTATCAGTAGTCCCTCTTGAGGAAGTCGGGGATGTAGTCCGCATCGAACACGTCGGCCTCCTCCTGGGCCTTGGCGGAGGCGTAGACGTCGCGCTGCTCAGCGGACTGCGATTTCGACGACGCAGCGGATCCGGAAGCATTATCCTCGGTGAAGTCGAACGAACCCTGAGCTGGGGCATCGTTGAAGCCGGTCGCGATAACCGTGACCCTGATCTGGTCGTTCAGCGAGTCGTCGATGACGGAGCCGAAAATGATAGTGGCATCCGGATCAGCAGACTCGGTGACGGTGGTAGCAGCATCGGAGACCTCGACGAGACCCATATCGCTAGCACCGGCGACGGAGACAAGGATTCTCCTCGCACCCGCAACAGAGGACTCAAGAAGCTTGGAGGCGACAGCTTCCGATGCGGCGTCGACCGCCCTGTTCTCACCGGAGGCGAAGCCGATGCCCATCATCGCGGAGCCGGCATCCTTCATGACGGTGCGGACATCTGCAAAGTCGAGGTTGATGAGTCCGGGTATGGTGATGAGGTCGGTGATGCCCTGCACGCCCTGCCTCAGAACGTCGTCCGCGATGCGGAAGGCGTCGAGCATCGTAGTCTTCTTCTCGATTATCTGGAGAAGCCTGTCGTTGGGGATGACTATCATGGTATCGGCCTTCTCGGAGAGAAGCTCGATGCCCTCGATGGCATGCTGGGAGCGCTTGCGTCCCTCGAAGCCGAACGGCTTGGTGACGACCGCTACCGTAAGAGCCCCGATCTCGTCGCGCGCGATCTCGGCGACCACAGGTGCGGCGCCGGTTCCGGTCCCGCCTCCCTCGCCAGCTGTGACAAAGATCATGTCGGCTCCGGCAAGGGCGTCGCGGATCTCGTTACGCGACTCCTCGGCGGCTCTGGCGCCGATCTCCGGGTTGCCACCGGCGCCGAGGCCACGGGTGTACTCCTCGCCGATGTGTACCGTCTGGTCGGCGTCCGACATGAGGAGCGCCTGACGGTCGGTGTTCACGGCGATAAACTCAACACCCTTGATTCCTGCCTCGACCATCCTGTTTACTGCGTTTGTTCCGCCGCCTCCAACTCCAACGACCTTGATGACGGCGAGGTGATCCGTTGCGGATGGCTCAAGCATATCTTCACCTTTCG
>CAYRYP010000061.1:0-8237 GCA_964428485.1 uncultured Coriobacteriaceae bacterium | reverse complement strand
TGAAGACTTGAGAGAATTCGTTTTTCAAGTGACCAAATCACAATAAGGTTTTGGCGTTTTTACGTCCTTATTAATGTTGGATACAACAGAAATAAGGACGTATTTATGTTAAACTCCTCAGAAATAAGGACGTATTTCAGTGAGTGTTGGGTTTTGCTGGAGGGTGGTCATGGAAAGATTCCTTATGCAGGATCTAAAACGCTGGAAGGACTCTCCGCGTCGCAAGCCCCTTATTATTAATGGCGCCCGACAGGTGGGAAAGACCTGGCTGATCAAAGAATTCGGTCGTCTCCATTTTGAATCAGTCGCCTATGTCAGTTTGGATAACGATTCGGCAGCGAGGAGCCTGTTCGAGGCGGATTTCGATATCAGGCGCATAGTGCGCGACCTTTCCATCCTGACCGGTGTGAACATAGATCCGCAGACAACCCTTGTGGTTCTCGACGAGATACAATCCGCCCCAAAGGCGATAACCTCTCTCAAGTACTTTTGCGAGGATGCACCTGAATATGCTGTTGCTGCTGCGGGTTCACTGCTAGGAATCTCAGCAAATTCAGGCACGGGATACCCTGTCGGAAAGGTAGACACCCTAGATCTGTATCCGATGAACTTTCGTGAGTTTCTGGATGCATCTGACAGCCATGCACTGCGAGAGCTTGTGGACTCGGGAGATGCGGCAAGCATCGACGCCTTTTCCACCAAACTGATTCCCCTTCTGCGTCAATATTACGTAGTTGGTGGCATGCCCGCTGTTGTAGATGCGTTTATACAAGGCGAGACACTTCCCACGGTTCGCAATATTCAGAAGCAGATTCTCGAAGATTATGAACGCGATTTTGTAAAGCATGCTCCAATGCGCATATATCCGAGGATGGTCGAGGCATGGAATTCAATTCCCGAGCATTTAGCGCAAGAAAACAAGAAGTTCATGTTTGGGCATATCCGACATGGAGCTCGTGCCAAGGATTATGAAGAGACGCTCACATGGCTCACGCAGGCGGGACTTATAGAGAAAGTGCCTCGGGTAAGCAAGCCTGGAGTTCCATTGTCCGCGTACAACGATAACAAATCATTCAAGGTGTTCCTTCTCGATGTTGGGTTGCTTGGCGCCATGGCTGATCTCAGTCCAGCGAGCGTGTTGGATGGCAACATCTCCTTCACAGAGTTCAAGGGCGCACTCACAGAACAATATGTTTGCCAACAGCTCGTTTCTGATTGTGCGATGCGCCCCTTCTATTGGTCTGCTGAAAACTCTAGAGGAGAAGTGGACTTTCTTGTGCAACACGATGACAGAATCTTCCCAATTGAGGTGAAGGCGGAGGAGAATCTGCGTTCGAAGAGCCTAAGGGCATTCAGTGAGAGGTTCAGGGGGGTGCATCCTGTTAGGTTCAGCCTGTCTGGATTCCGCGACGAAGGCTGGATGCACAATGTGCCCCTGTATGCGATGTCGAATGTCGATCTTTGGGGCTAGGTATCAAGTGCGACTTTGCCGGCAGCCTCTATGGTCTTGTCTATCGCCTGTGCGTCGTGGGCGGTGCCGACGAACATCGCCTCGAACTGGGAGGGGGCCAGGTATACGCCCTCTTCGAGCATGCCGCGGAAGTACCTGGCGAAGGCATCCGTGTCGCATGAGCTGGCGTCCGCGTAGCAACCGACCTTCTTGCCTCCGGAGAAATACGCGCAGATAAGTGAGCCGCAGCGCTGCACGGAGGCGTTTTGGCCGAGCGCCCTCTCGAGACCGTTCTGAAGTTTTGCAGCTGCACTGTCGATCTGCTCATATATGGAGGGGTTGGAGTTCAGCTGTTCGAGCTGGGCGTATCCCGCGGCCATTGCCACCGGGTTCCCGGAGAGAGTGCCGGCCTGGTAGACGGGGCCGCACGGCGCCACGAGTTCCATGAGTTTCTTCGATCCGCCGTATGCCCCAACCGGCATGCCGCCGCCGATTATCTTGCCGTAGGTCACGAGATCAGCGTGCACGCCGAAGTACTCTTGTGCTCCTCCGCGAGCAAGTCTGAAGCCGGTGATAACCTCGTCGAACATCAGGAGGCAGCCGTGCGTGTCGCAGAGCTTGCGCAGGCCCTCCAGAAAACCCGGATCCGGTGGGATCACGCCCATATTGGCCGCAACGGGTTCCACTACAACCGCCGCGATCTCTCCTGGGTTGGCGGTGAGCGCTCTCTCGACGCTCTCCAGGTCATTGTAGGTGGCCACAATCGTGTCGGCCGTTACCGCCGGCGACACCCCCGCGCTGGAGGGCACGCCGCCCGTCATCGCGCCGGACCCCGCGCTCACGAGCATGCTGTCAACATGACCGTGGTAGCAGCCTTCGAACTTGACGATCTTGGATCTGCCGGTTGCGGCGCGGGCCAGCCGAAGCGCGCTCATCACGGCCTCGGTGCCGCTGTTGACCATGCGGACCATCTCGAGATCAGGGACCATGGAGCACATCAGGCGCGCCACGTCGACCTCAGCGGGGCAGGGCGCTCCGAAGCTGAGTCCGCGCGACACGGCGTCCTTTACAGCCGCCCTCACCATGGGGTTGTTGTGCCCAAGTATCATCGGTCCCCACGACGCGACGTAGTCGATAAAGGTGTTCCCGTCGGCATCGGTGATGGTGCAGCCATCCGCATGCGATATGAACAGCGGGTCCATCCCCACCGATCCGAAGGCCCTAACGGGGCTGTTCACGCCTCCCGGAAGGAGGCCTACCGCCTCGCCGTACAGCTTCGCGGACGTTTTGCGATCAATTGCCGTGCTGCGGTCCATCTGAAGTCTCCTGGTTTCTTGGGCGATCCCTGTCTGCTCTGTCTATCCTATATCGCCGGCCGCGATGCTATCGGCGATCTCCTTGGCGTAGTAGGTGATGAGTATGTCGGCCCCGGCGCGAAATACACTGATCGCGGTCTCGTCCACTATCGCCTTCTCGTCGATGTATCCTGCCGCGGCGGCTGCCTTGATCATCGAGTATTCTCCGCTGACGGAGTAGGCGGCTATCGGCAGATCGGTCTGCCCGCGGAGGGTCGAGATTATGTCGAGATAGGAGAGTGCGGGCTTAACCATCAGGAAATCCGCTCCCTCGTCCTCGTCTATCATGCTTTCTCTTATTGCCTCGCGTGCGTTGTGGGGATCCATCTGGTATCCCTTGCGGTTGCCGAACGCCGGCGCGGACCCAGCCGCTTCGCGGAAGGGTCCGTAGAAGGCGGACGCGTACTTGGCGCTGTAACTCATCACCGGGATGTCGTCGAGCCCGGCGTCGTTGAGCCCCTGCCTGATGGCCGCGATCTGACCGTCCATCATCGCCGACGGGGCCACTATGTCGGCGCCGGCAAGCGCTTGGGACACCGCCGTCTTGGCGAGGAGCTCTATGGTTGCGTCGTTGAGCGGCCCTGCCGCCGCCTCACGCAGGTCGGATTCGCTTGCGGTGGCTGGATCGTCCATAACCGACTGAGGCAGTGGACCGCAGTGCCCGTGGGAGGTGTACTCGCAGAGGCAGACGTCGGTGATGATGGTGACTTCCGGGAACTGATCTCGAATGGCTCTGACCCCCTGCTGAACTATGCCGTTTTCCGCCCAGGCCCCCGAGCCGATGTCGTCCTTATCGACGGGAAGCCCGAAGATCAGAAACGAGTCCACCCCGTGCTCGAGAGACTCCGACACCGCTTCGCAGATGCGGTCGGGTGAGTAGTGATACTGTCCTGGCAACCCCGGGATTTCGCGTTTGAGGTCGGTATCCTCTACGACAAAGAGTGGATACACCAGACTCTTCTCGGACAGCCTGGTCTCACGGACGAGAGATCTTAGGCCCTGTGTGCGGCGAAGCCGGCGTGGACGGAAGCGTGGGACAGGGATGTTGCTGGTATCCATCTGGCAGCTCCTTATCTGGGAGAGTTTCTGCGTGTGCTGGCCGCCGTTTCGATGACAGCCTGCAGCAGGGCGTCGAGGGTGGCGTTTTCTGAGACTACCACGTTCATGCCGTGCGAGCGCGCCGCACCAGCAGTGGTCTCGCCTATGCATATGGCGGTGACATCCTTGACTGTATCCTCGCCGACGGCTCGGCAGAAGCCCTCCACAGTCGATGCGCTGGTGAAGGCCGCCAAGCTGATCTCGCCGTTCTCGACCCGTGCCGATACGGTTTTGGATGCAGATTCGTCGAGCACCTGCGCTGTCTCGTAGGCGGCGACGTCATCGTATGCGATCCCCGCCTCGTCGAGCGCGCGGATGATACCGGGAGCACCCTTCTTGGCCCTAAACAGCAGGATCCTCTCGTCCTTCGAGACGATGCGGGCAAGGCCCTCCCCGAGGTGTTTCCCGTCGTGCTTCTCGGGTACGAAGTCGGCCCTGATGCCGTGCTGGGCGAGGGCGTCTGCTGTGCTCGCACCCACAGCGGCCACCTTTGTGCCCGCAAGCGCTCTTGCGTCTAGACCCTCGGCCTTGATCGCCTCGAACAGGTATCTCACACCACGCGGGCTGGTGAGCACGAGCCACCCGTAGCCGGCCATCCCGGCGACGGCGTCTCGCACCTCCTGGCTGCCGATCGGGTGCGTGTCGATGCAGGGAAGGTCTACCGCCTCGCCGCCGACGTCGCGTATGCGCGCGGAGATCCCGCCGGCCCCGTCTAGGGGGCGCGCCACGGCCACCGGAATGCCAAAGAGTGGTAGAGAACTTCTCCAGTCGAGCCCGATCGGAGAGTCGCAGACGTCGCCGATCACGAGGATCGCCGGGCTTGTGACGCCGGCCTCGCACGAGGTCTGGGCGATGGTGGAAAGCGTCGCCGAGACCCGTCTCTGCGAGGGTAGGGTTCCGTTCTGTACGACCGCGGCGGGGGTGTCTGGGTCCATCCCGGCGTCGATCAGGGATTGTGTGATCTGAGGCATGGATGTCACGGACATCAGGAACACGAGGGTGCCCGTGGCATGGGCGAGCGCGTCGAAGTTGATCTCGAGCTCGCCGCCTTCGCGTGCGTGGCCGGTGATAATATGCACCGACTGGGCGACTCCTCTGGAGGTTGCGGGGATGCCCGCGTAGGAGAGTGCGGCCAGGGCGCTGGTCACGCCGGGGACTACCTCTATTTCCACGCCGAGCTCCGTCAGGTACTCGGCCTCCTCGCCGCCGCGCCCGAACACGTAGGGGTCTCCGCCCTTGAGGCGCACCACGAGGTCTACACCCTGAGCCTCCTCAGCCAGGACTCTGTTGATCTCGTGTTGGGGAACGGGGTGATGCCCCTGCTCCTTGCCCACATAGACCATCCTTGCGCCCTTCGCATAGTTGAGCACGTCGTCGCAGACTAGGCGGTCGTAGACAACTACGTCTGCGGCCTCGAGTAGCTCCTTGCCCCTTAGGGTGAGTAGTCCGGGGTCGCCCGGACCCGCACCCACGAGCGCTACTTTACCGTATGCCATTTTCCTTCAGCTCCCTCGCGAGCGCGCTCGCGCCCGACTCGATCCCGTCGAGATCGAGGCGTCTCTCGCCGAAGCGCAGCTCGGTCTCGTCATCGCTTACATAAAGTCCCTTGAGTAGCAGGGCGTCGCCGTCTGTTTGGGCAAAAGCCGCGCACGGCTTCGAGCAGCCGCCGTCGAGTTCTCTCACAAACGCTCTTTCCGCGAGCATGCAGCGGAAGGTGAGCTCGTCGTGAAACCCTGAGAGCCAGGAGACATTTTCGTCCGCTCTAGCCTGGATTGCGAGGATGCCCTGTCCCGCGGCTGGGAGGATGTCGTCGACTGGGAACACCGAGCTGATCCTGTCGGTGAGCCCCAGTCTGGTGAGGCCTGCAGCCGCGAGCACCAGAGCGCCGAACTCTCCGCGGTCGAGCTTTTCAAGGCGGGTGAGCACGTTTCCGCGCACGCTCTCGATGGTCGTTTCGGGGAAGAGCTTTCGCAGCTGCACGCGGCGCCTGGCCGAGCTGCTGCCTACCGGGAGGGTTTCGTCTCGCTCCGTCGCACCCGCCGGCAACACCATGACGTCGCGCGGATCCTCTCTGCGCGACGCTGCGACTATCGGGATGCGATCGTCGATCTCCATTGGCACGTCTTTGCAGCTGTGGACGGTGATATCTACCCTACCGTCGAGCAGGGCGGCGTCCAGCTCGCGCACGAACAGCCCCTTGCCGCCGATCTTGTCCAGCGTCCTGTCGAGGATCTTGTCGCCGGTCGTGGTGATGGGGACTATCTCGATCTCGATTGCAGGGTTATCCCTTACGATCGCATCCGCAGCCGCATGGGCCTGAACCATCGCCAGCTTCGACGCCCGCGTGCCTATTCTGATCTTCACGAGTCCACCTCCCCAAGGGTCTCGCGGACCGCGACCGCGGCTCTAGACACGAGCTTGTGATGAGTTCCGTCAGATACGATCCCGGCAACGAGGTTGTCGCTCCTGCAAATTGCCGGGAAGTAGAAGTCGCAGTTGTCGGGGTCGTCGGAGACGCTCACTGGGATTCCGGCCGCACGCGCGACGGCAGCGACATCTCCGTTGACCCCGTGGTCGTTTGTGGCGGCCACCACCAGCGTGCACTCCTGCACGTCGGACTCCTCGAAGGTGCGCTGTTCGAAGTGAACGCCATCTGGTCTAGAGGCCGCCTCCGGTGCCACCATCAGCACTTCTGCGCCCGCATCGCGTAGCGTGCGCGCCCTGCGGCAGCCGACCTCTCCGGCTCCAACCACCAGGCAGCGTTTGCCGGAAAGGTCGATGAAGATCGGGAACCTCATGAACTCCCGCTCGGTGGAAGCACCTGCCTCGGCCTGCGGCTTCCTGCGTTCCAGCCTCTCGGCTCGCTTGCGCTCCCAGTCAGCGTAGTCCTGCATCTTCTCGGAGATGATGGCTCTGGCCTGGAGCATCTCCTCGGAGTTGTCTCCGGGTCTCTCGTCCACTAGGTCGTCTATGTCTAGCAGCCTCATGCCCTCGATCTCACGGCACGATGGGTCGATATCACGCGGGAGGGCGAGGTCGATCATCAGCGATGGGGGATTGGAGAGGGAGTCGATCATCTCGCGAGAGACCGTGATATGCGGACTCCTGGTGGCGCTAACGATGATGTCGCAGCCCTCCATCGCATGCGCGCGGTCCTCGTAGGACGCGGTGTCGCATCCCTTCGGGACGATGGTACTCTTGCCGTGGTGCATGCTTCGAAGGGTCACCGCCACACAGCAGCCCCTCTCGACGAGGAGGGCTGCTGCTAAGCGCCCCATCTCTCCGTTTCCTATAACTAGGGCCCTTTTGCCCTTGAGCGTTTCGGAAGCGCTCTCGGCCAGTTCGATTGCCTTGTGGGCGCACGACATGGGAACCGTGTGGAAGCGCACCTTTGTGCGAACCTCCTTGCCGGCGGTGATAGCCAGCCTGAACAGTGTCTCGAGGTGCGGGGTGGCGGTCTTGATCTCCCTGGCCTGCACTATCGCGCTTTTGACCTGGGCTATTATCTGGTCCTCGCCTATGACCTGCGACTGCAGTCCGCTTGCTATCTCCATGATTCTCTGGCAGGCGTTCCTGCCGGTCTCGTGGAACATCGAGCGTGCGTCGGGGTCGATGCCTGCGAGGTCGGCGATCTCACGGTAAGTCTTCTGGTTACCTCCGTCGCCGCTGGACATGTCGAGGTAGACCTCGAGTCTGCCGCAGGTCTTGAGCAGGACACATCCTTTGACCCCGCTGATCGCCATGACGCGAGCCATGAATCTCTTCTCGTTGGAGCACGCTTCGGCGCATCTCTCGCGCTCGGAGACCGACGCGCTCTTCCAATCGAGACCAATTGCCTCTATCACCAGCGTTCCTCCTCCCAAACCCTCACAGGGGAGGAAAAAACGAATTTTATGAGATGGATCTGCCCTGTTGTTCTCAGGTCCCCCATGTCGAGTTTGAAAAGCATTTGATATCGTTTTGGCCTGCCGGCCTGACTGGGAGCATCGAAGCGCGCCATAACATCCCGTCGCGGTTCGATCTCCGGTTGTGGCCCATCGCCAATGCATCGTCGGCGCAGGCCCCCCAGCGTCTTGGCCGGGGCGGTTTGCCAGGCAGGTCTTCTGACTGGGAGCCTTTGGCCACCCCGCCTTCCCACGCGATTCTCAGCGCAGTGGCATCTTGGGGCGGACGTGCTCGTTACAGCGGCGGGACCGTGCGGGATTCTCACCCGCTTCCCTATTATCGCGGGGGGAAATGCCGGAATCGGCCCCCGCGCACCTGACAGCTCAGGAGTATAAACCAAGGTCGAATCGCCCTCAATAAAGCCAGGCGGTGTTTCTCGGTAGCGTTTT
>CAYRYP010000060.1:5796-8322 GCA_964428485.1 uncultured Coriobacteriaceae bacterium | reverse complement strand
TGGAGTACAATTTAGGCCGCGTATCACTGCAACGCGAACGCAGGACGGGCTGCAACCCATCGGCGCGCGATCTCGACGAAGTCCTTCTCGACACGTGAGGCGGGTGATCCGGCCACGCGGTTGCAGTACAGTACGTTCGAGGTATCCATTCCGCCTATCCGGAATATGGATATCTGCGCGTCGTCCGCCGAGGGGGCAAACGTAGTGGGCATCATCGACGCGCCAACTCCTCGCCTGATCATCTCGACTGTCATCTCGTTGCTGCAGCTTCGTAGGGCAATTGTCGGCTTCGCGCCAGCTCTCCGCAGAAGGGCCTCGATGACTCTGGCGTGTCTGAGATTGTCCGGCGGCATTATCAGCGGCCTGCTGTTGAGGCAAGAGAGATCCATCGTGGGGATCTGCACAGATCTCTCTCCACAAGGTTGATTTTCCGCCCGATCTGTATTTCGGCTGCTGGCATCTTGTTTGGTGATATCTCCGAGATTCCATGACGACGGCACCAGCAGAAGCATCTCCTCGCGGCATACGGGCCAACCCTCGATTGAAGGTGTCCGCGGAGCCACCGGGGTGAAGATGGAGAAGTTGATCTCGGAGGTTGAGAGAAGCTCGTCGTGGCTGGTCGGCATGCCAGCGGCGCGCAGCACCACAAGACAAGTGGGGTGCAACTGTCTGAACTCCGCGATTATGTCGGAGAGCACTCTGCCGGATCGCGGCACCGATACGCCTATGGTGAGTCTCTCCACAGCGCCGCTGGCAACGTCGGAGACCATCTCGATCATTGCGCGTCTTGACTCTACGACCTCCCGGGCCCAGCTCAGATAAATCTCGCCCGCATGGGTGGGTTTTACCGGGGTGGACGTTCTGTCGAACAGGCGAGCTCCGAGCTCTTTTTCGAGGTGCATCAGACGCTGTGATAGCGCGGGCTGAGAGATGTGCATCCTCTTTGCCGCTTTGCTAATAGAGCCTGAATCGGCGATCGCTAGTATGTAAGAGGCATTGTCGTACATGGTAGCCCTGTAGCCCTGCCTTTTCTGTATTGCGGCTCCCCGGGTGGTAGTTATTGGCGAGCTGTCTCTGGTTTGAGATTCCCACCTCGTAATCACCACAAATAGTTCTTCTAACTATTCTTCTATTCTATACATATTAGAACCAACTCAAATAAGTATTATCTAAAACAATAACTATTCTTAATAGGGTATAGTTACCCGATCGGGATCTTGGGAAGTGGGGAATCGAGGGGATGCGGGAGGAGACTACAGCCAAACGCTCTGGCGTGGCAGCCCTTTCCGGCGTAGCCGGGAGGGGTTTTGTAGCCCGTCATTACGTCGTGTTCCTTGTGGCCTTGCTTCTCGTAGTAGTGCTTGTCTCCGTGATGGTGGGTCGATATAGCGTCACCCCGTCCGACATAGTCATGCTGATCGGGGAGAAGCTCGGGGTATGCACGTTCGACGGAGAAAACGCCGCGCGCACCGCATTATTTCGGGTCCGTCTTCCCAGGATAGTGGGTGCGATGGTCGTCGGAGCCGGTCTTGCTTGTGCCGGAGCGGTTTTCCAGGGGGTCTTCAAGAACCCGATGAGCTCTCCCGACATACTCGGGGCCGCTACCGGTGCGGGGCTTGGTGCGGCGTTCGGTATCTTGATGTCACTGTCCGCAGCGATGGTGCAGCTGCTGTCGTTTGCGGGTGGGATAGTCGCGGTGATGCTCACGTTTTGGGCGGCACGTTGCATCGACGGTCGCGTGCCGACCCCGGTCACGCTGGTGCTCACTGGCATTGTCGTCTCCGGGATCTTTCAAGCTTGCATCTCGCTTACGAAGTACGTGGCTGACCCCAACTCAACCCTCCCGGCGATCACTCTATGGTTGATGGGCACTTTCGCGGATGTCGGTGCAGGTGATGCGCCGCAGCTTGTGGTGGCGATGGCTATCCCGATGGTTCCGATGTTCCTGCTCCGCTGGCGCCTCACAGTGCTCGCTGCTGGGGATGAGGAGGCCTCTACACTGGGAGTTAACGTGCCGGTGTTGACGGTCGCGATGATCCTCTGCTCGACTCTGGTGGTCTCCGTATCGGTCGCATACTGCGGGGTCATCGGATGGATCGGACTTGTCGTGCCGCATATGGCGCGAGCGATCGTGGGCGCCGACTACTCGAGGCTGCTGCCCGCAACTGCTCTTCTGGGAGCAAGCTTCGCTCTCGCCGTTGACATCGTGGCGAGGAGTCTAATCTCGGTGGAGCTTCCGCTGGGAATACTCACCGCCCTGATCGGTGCTCCATTCTTCTTGGTGTTGCTCAAGCGCAGCCGGAGGAGTTGGCTCGGATGATCGAGGTGAGGTCGCTCACATGCGGCTACGGAGGCAGGCCCGTGGTCGAGGACGTGTCGTTTGTGGTGGAGCCGGGCGAGACACTCGTCATGCTCGGGCCGAACGGTGTAGGCAAGACCACCCTCTTTAAGACGTTGCTCGACCTGATTCCGAGGATCTCGGGGGAGATCCTGATGGACGGGGTTCCGGTGTCAAGCAATAGGGGA
>CAYRYP010000060.1:0-5786 GCA_964428485.1 uncultured Coriobacteriaceae bacterium | reverse complement strand
CCCGGAGCGCGGGCCGCAGCGCCGGCGCTAGGCGATCCGGCGCATCCCGGCCGTCGGGCATCGCCTACGTCCCGCAGACCCACTCGCCTGCCTTCCCGTTCACTGTGGGCGAGATCGTGCTGATGGGGCGCACGCCGCATGTAGGGCTTTTCTCGACCCCGTCGGAGGAGGACAAGCGCGCCGTGATGCGCATCCTCGATGAGATGGGGATGCGGGACATTTCCGACCGTTCCTACACCGAGATCAGCGGTGGGCAGCGTCAGATGGTTCTGATTGCCCGCGCGCTCGTTCAGGATCCTTCCGTACTCATTATGGACGAGCCGGCGTCGAGTCTCGACCTTGGAAACCAGTCGAGGCTGCTAACAGAGATCCGCGAGCTTACGCGCACCCGTGGCTTACAGGTTCTGATGACCACGCATAACCCCAACCACGCGCTGCTGGTGGCCGACAAGGTGCTTCTGATAGCGCAAGACACGTACTGGTGTGGTCCGTGTTCGGAGGTTCTCACTGAGGGACGCCTCTCGCATGCCTACGGCACCGACATCTCGATCATCGAGCAGGAGCTGGATGGCGAACCAGTCCGCAGCTGCATCCTGCGCTTGAATTCGGAGAGGAGGTTCGGGAAATGAGACTGGTGACGTTCTCAGGGCCTCCATCGTGTGGCAAGACATCGGTGATCTCGAAGCTGATCCCGCACCTGAAGGGCACCTACAGTCCCGCAGTGGTCAAGTTCGATTGCCTGACAAGTCGAGACGCCTCCGCCTACGAGGTGCTCGGTGTGCCTGTGGTGACAGGTGTCAGTGGGGTGTTGTGCCCCGACCACTTCTTCGCTGTCAATATCGGGGCGTGCATGGAGTGGGCTTCGCGCGAGAGGGCTGATCTGCTGGTGGCCGAGAGCGCTGGGTTATGTAATCGCTGTTCCCCGCATCTGCGCGGTATGCCGGCGGTATGCGTGATCGACGTCCTCTCGGGCGTGGATGCTCCCAGGAAGATCGGGCCGATGCTCAAGCTCGCCGACTATGTCGTGGTAACGAAAGGAGACCTGGTCTCCCAAGCTGAACGCGAGGTGTTCGCACTGCAAGTGGTGAGGGCTAATCCGCGCGCTAAGACGCTGTTTGTCAACGGGCTCACTGGGCAGGGAATCGAGGCACTTGTCGCGATGCTCAGCGAGGGGCTAGAGCGTACGGACGGCGAGCCGTCGCGTCTGAGATTCTCTATGCCCGGAGCGGCTTGTTCCTACTGCTTTGGGGAGACTCGCATCGGTGACAAGTACGCCGTCGGCAATGTCAAGTACATGGACCTCCCGGGGATGGGAGCGTCCGTGGGAAATGACAGTGCGGCAGGCGCTTCGTCGAGGAGGTAGCAGCGTGCGGCTTTCCGAGATCCCATATTCCAGACTCGTGGCCGAGCATCCCTGCTGTGGGGACTTCTTTGACGAGATTGGGATCGCCGCACCGGTGGGCGATCAGACGGTGTCGGTCTACGCCGCTTCGCTGGACGATTTCGACCTGCAGGACTGCGGTATAGGTCCCATGGAGATCTGCGAGGGGCTAGAAGCGTACGTCGAGCGTATGGAGGGGATCGCTTCTGGGCCGCATGGCATCAGCTCGATCGAGATTTTTGGCGGGCGCGATAAAGACGGCGTGCCAGAGGGCGTGTCGGTCAAAGCCCGACGTGGGGAGTCGATCTGTATCGTCGGGCCTACGGGGTCGGGCAAAAGCCGTCTGCTCGAGGATATCGAGTACCTCGCCCAGGGCGATAGCCCCACGGGCCGGAGGATCCTGGTGGATGGGAAGCCCCCGACAGACTCGATGCGTTACTCGGCGGAGGGCCGTATAGTCGCTCAGCTCTCGCAGAGTATGACCTTCGTGATGGACCTCTCTGTGAAGGCGTTCCTGCGTCTGCACGCTGAGAGCCGTATGATGCCCAAGCGGCAGGTCGAGCCCACCGTTGCGCGCGCTCTCATGTGCGCTCGCGAGCTGGCCGGCGAGCCGTTCGACCCATCCGACTCGCTCACCGTTCTGTCGGGCGGTCAGTCGAGGGCTGTGATGATCTCCGACCTTGCGTTCATCAGCTCGTCACCGATAGTCCTGATCGACGAGATCGAGAACGCCGGCGTCGACCGCATGAGGGCACTCGACTTGCTCACGAGCAGCGACAAGATCGTGTTCGTAGTCACCCATGATCCACTCATCGCGCTGTGCGGCGACCGCCGCCTTGTGATCGGCAACGGCGGAATCAGGGACGTCATAGAGCCAAGCGCCATGGAGCGCGCGAACGCCGAGGCGCTCGGGCGCATCGACGCGATGCTGATGGGTCTTCGGACGATGGTGCGCGATGGCAAGCGTATCGAGATGGACATCAACCTAGGCTGTGGGCGGGTAGAGGACCGCAGTTGGACGGACATGATGGGCCGTGTGGCGGCGGCTCACCCGATGCCTGTCCAGGCCCGGGTCGTTGGAACGAATGACACCAAACAGACAGAAGGAGGAACCAATGACGAATCAGATCAAGAGTGAGAGACGGCTAGGCCGTACGCTGGCAATCATGCTTGCATCGCTGATGGCCATCTTCGCGCTCGTGCTGACGGGATGCAGCTCAAATGGCGAATCTGCCGAAGAAGAGGCCACCACGCAGACCATCACCGACATGGCGGGCCGAGAGGTAACGATTCCCACGCACCCCACCAAGATCATGGGTGCTGCCAATCCAGACGGTATCATGATCTACAGCATCGACTCGTCGCTGCTAACCGGTTGGACCTTTGAGCTTTCCGACGAGGATCTTGTCTACCTCGATGATACCGCGGCCTCGCTTCCGGTGATCACCAGCGTTAGTAAGTGGGAGGAGCCCAACAAGGAGGAGATCCTCGAGATGGCCCCGGACTTCATCTTTGTAACCTGCGACCTTGATAACACCGACTTCACGATATACGACGACCTCACCTCCGAGATCGGGGTGCCGGTTGTGGTGGGTGACGCCGAACTAGCGAACCTCGGTGATACCTACAGATTCCTCGGTACCATCCTTGACCAGACCGACAAGTGCGATGAGCTGGGTGCCTACATCGACAGCGTGTTCGAAGAGGTGGACTCCACGATGTCGCAGATTGCAGACGACCAACGTGTTCGTGTGTTCTACTCCACCGGAGACGACGGCCTGCAGACTTGCGGAGACAGCAACTGGAACGGACAGTTCGTGACCCCGGCTGGCGGAATCAACGTTTGCGATACCGACCAGACCAGCGGCTTCTCAGACGTGTCGATGGAGCAGGTGCTCACCTGGCAGCCGCAGGTGATCATCTCCACCGCCACCGGCGATCAGGCCGAGATCTACGGATCCAGCACCTGGGCCGATGTCCCCGCTGTGCAGGACGGGCAGGTCTACGCCGCACCGCAGACCCCCTTCAGCTGGGTCGACAAGCCCACCGGCGTGAACAGGGTCATCGGCGTGCTCTGGACCAACAGCATCCTCTATCCCGAGCAGGCCGCCTACGATCTCGAAACCTACGTCAAAGACTTTTACAGTCTCTTCTACCACTACGATCTTACTGACGAGCAGGTAGACAGCCTGCTCGACACTCAGGTGCTCTGATAGGAACATTCCGGATGCGGCGGTACATCAGGAGAAACGACCTTCCCGACTCTCGGAGGCGCAAGCTCGACTTCGTGCTCAGTGTCTACGGGCCCGGGATGAAAGAGGCGACGCAAGCCGCCAACAGATTCGTCGCATCCTACAACGCCTCGCACAACGAGCGGATCGAGGGCGGTCATGCGTCGATTGTGAAGCCCGACCCGGCCTACCAGGACATCAGCCTGATTCGGGACGCCTCCAAACTCCCAGATGTGATCGGCGGCATGGGATTTGGGGAGTTCCTCGGCGCGGATTTCCGCAGGAGATTCGTGGACACTCGCGAGTTCGAAGACTTCGCCCGACCCGGGGCCGTCTCATGCGGCCCTGGGCCAGGCCCATTGTGGGGTGCATCCGACGCGCAGACCACCCTTCTTCCTTGGCATAGACCCGACGGTTCTGCGGAGGGGGATTCTTGTCGGACATTCCCGATCTCTGTGTTCGACGGCGTGGATCTGGTTGATGCCTCGGGAAGCTACCATATATTCGGGGGCAGCGCATTTACGATGCTCGTGGATACGCGCAAGCTGGGCGGCCTGCCCGTGCCGCGCTCGTGGGCAGACATACTTGATCCGGCCTATTACGATCTTGTCGTGTGCGGGTTCAATATCGACGACATCAACGAGATCCCGCTGCTGTACATCTATCGGATGTTCGGTGACGACGGGCTGGCCGCTTTCGCCGACAACTTGTCTGAGCCGGTTGATACGCTCGATATGATGCGGATGTCGCTTCGAAAGCGAAACACCCATGCGGTGTTCCTACTGCCGTGGTTTTTTGCCGAGGCTGCCCCTCGCGAGGACTTCTTGATTCGGGTCTGGCCAAGCGAGGGGGCATTGCTTGCCCCTTACTATGTTCTTGCGCGAAATACCGACGAACAGCGTGTGCGAGACATCCTCGATTTTTTCTACGGGCAAGACCTAGCTGATTCGCTAGCTGGCAAGAACATGCTGCATGTATGCTCTGAGCAGCAGCGCTGCGAGCTTGATGGCAGGCGCCTCGCATGGCTCGGATGGGACTGGCTCTTAGCCCGCGACATAATCGAGACGATGGCGCACATAGATTCGATTGTGGTGCCGAGGGTCCTGGCCAAGCATCCCGAGCTCGCAGCGAGTCAGGGGCGTGCCCTCTGGAACGGCTGACCAAGCTCGCTGATCTAGCAATTGGCCGATGGAATGGAGTCAATAATAACTGACTGACATCGCAAACAAGCATCCGGCAAGGGTCGAGGTCTGGCTGCATTCTCAGATACGGGGGCGCTGAGACTTTGCTCGCATTTACAAACCTGTAAGGTCTGTCTTATTTCGCGCTCGTTGCCGGAGCGGCCTGGTTCGGAGGTGTCTCTAGGTATTCTTCGGCGGTCATGCGTGAAACTTTCGAACCTTTGAACGCCCGCAGGTCACGAGAGATTATGCAGGTGCAGTCTTCGGCCTCTGCAATGGCTCGAAGTATCCCGTCTTCAAAATCAGGTTCGTCCGACAGAAGGGCGGTTTCACATATAAGCCGTCCGATATCTGCTACAACGAACACGTCAATAAACAAAGAAATGAAATCCCTGCGGTTTCGTTCCGAAACATCCTTTCTAGTGATGTAGTAGAAGTCATTTAGAGATGTGGGTGAGACGATAGCATCGATATTCCCCTGCGATACGAGGTCGAAGAGCTTGAGTGCGCTTTCGGATCCCGGTCTGCCGTCGACGATGCAGTCCAATAGGAAATTGGTATCGATGAGGATCCTATCCATGTTTTCCTTTCAGCTCTTCCTTGAGACCTTCAGGTGTCAGGTTTTCGAGAAATTCTGACCGGGGAATCTTAGCGCGGAGCTGTATAAGTCGATCCGTTGCGGACTCTATGTTGCAAGGGGTTTGAACCGGCTTAGGGATTTCTCCAGTGTTCGCGATATTGCTCCAAACCGTTTTGATTACATCTGATGTGGTTAGTCCAGCTCGTCTGATGTATATATCTGCGCGCTGTTTATCTTCGGAGTTGACGCGTCCGCTGACCAACGACGTTGGCATTGTTCACCACCTCCGCGACGATAGAAATGAAAACGTTTACACCGTAAACAGTATACATGATTAATAGTTTGCTGTTACTGCTCAAAGTACGGCTCGTAGAGCTCAAGTTGGCTCTTCGGGTCGTTGGGGAACAGGTGCT
>CAYRYP010000059.1:0-8585 GCA_964428485.1 uncultured Coriobacteriaceae bacterium | reverse complement strand
GAGCTATCCCGTCCAGTCGGAGCCGACCACCACCAATATGTCGCCCTCGAAGCTGTATCTCCCTGCGGATTGGATAGTGGTCCCCAAACCGAGCAGACTCATGATGTCGCTCGCAACGCTTGAATCCTCGTCGTCGTTGTAGATGATGAGGGTCTGATCGTAGACGAACTGGTTGGCGTTGCCGGTATCGTTGATGACATATCCGGAGTCGCTGAGCGTTTCCGCTGCCTCGGAGGCCGCGCCCTCTATGCCCCCGCCATTCCAGATAGAAATACTATAGGAGCTTCTGTCGATATCGGATGACGACGAGCTGCTCGAGCCATTTGCATACTCGTCGGGGATGATGCCAGCGATCTCCCAGGACTGGTCGTCGGGAAGCCCGCCGGAGTCTATGATCTCCATCATCTCAGCCCAGGCCTCATCGTCGGCAACCACGTAGGAGATGCCGTTGATAGTAGCCGTAGTCGAGGGGACGGTATATGTATAGATGTTGCTGCTATCCATCCCGCGAAGCGTCATCGCGATCGAGTAGATCTCGTCCACATTCATGTCAGTCCCGACGGCTGAGGCTATCGCGTTGATGGACGTGGCCAACGTCGCCACATCGCTCGAGAGGATCTTGGTGGCAAGCGCCTGCAGGAAGATCCTCTGGTTAGCCTGGCGCTGGTAGTCGCCGATCGCAGTGTCACGGGAGCGGCAGAAGATGAGTGCTTGCTCGCCGTTGAGGGTCTGGAGGCCCTGGTCGACATGCCCGCCCGCATCCTCGTCGTCGATCTCGATGGGGACGTCAACCTCGACACCGCCGAGGGCGTCCACGAGATCCACAAAGCCGCTGAAGTCAATCTCGGCATAGTGCGATATCTCGATCCCAGCGAACTCCTCGACCGCCTCGACCGCACCCGCAGCACCGCCGTATGCATGTGCCGCATTGATCTTGGCGGTTCCCACGCCATCCAACTCGACCATGGTGTCGCGCGGGATGGATACGAGGACGACCTGCTTGGCCTCCGGATCGACACGCGCGAGAATGATGGAGTCGGTTCTGTCGGCCTCATCTTCGCTGCGTCCGTCGGTTCCCATGAGGAGTATGTAGAACGGATCGTTTTCCGCGCGATCGGTGACGAGCGCCTCGTTGAGCGCATCTATATCATCGATGCCGGAGTGGAACTGATTGTTCAGATAGGAGACGTAGCCAAATGCTGCCGCGCCGCCGCCGATAAGTATGGCCACGGCAGCGATGACGGCGAACATCAGGATCTTCTTGTTCCTGCGCTTCTTGCGATGCATCGAGGGGTAGTTCTTGGAGGAGATCTTCCTGCTGTACTTCCCCGCCTCACCCTGGCTCGAAGCTGGCGCGACGTAGCTTATCTGGCTCTTAGCGTATTCCTTGCTGGTCTTGGAATTGACCTGTTTGACTCTCCGGGAACGTTTGTACCTGTTCTCGGAGCTATCTCCGCTCTGCCTGATATGCTTTGGACTCATTATCACCTCGGTGTTTTCGGGGCATGATCTGTTAAAGCGTATCCCAACGCGCGATGCTGGTGCACGATCTTGATGGAAAATTCACACAGTTATGCCGCTCACTCAGCAAAACGGGCCTGTTATCCCTAGATGTCGGTTGCGCGGGTCTTCTCCACATGGGCGCCTATGCCGGTGAGCTTGCCCACGAAGTCCTCGTATCCCCTGTCGATGTGCTCTATCTCCGAGACGATGGTCTCCCCATCGGCCACAAGTCCGGCGAGCACTAGAGCCGCTCCCCCGCGTAGATCGCTCGACTGCACCGGGGCTCCGGAGAGCTGCTCGACGCCCTCGATGATCGCATGATGCCCATCGATCCTCACATCCGCCCCCATCCGCATGATCTCGGAGGCAAACATGAACCTGTTCTCGAACACGTTCTCGGTGATCACGGATCTGCCCTGGGCAATGGTGGCGAGCACCATGAACTGGGCCTGCAAATCAGTTGGGAAACCCGGGTGCGGCAGCGTCTGGATATCGCACTGATAGATGGGGCCCTGTCTAACCACGGTAATGGAGTCACCGGTCTCGGTGACCTCTGCGCCCATCTTGCGAAGAACGGCTATCGCGCGGCTTAGGTTGGCAGGATCCACGCCCGTGACAGTGAGGGGTCCGCCGCCGAGTGCTCCCGCCACGAGGAACGTGCCCGCCTCGATCCTATCACCCACCACCTTGTGGGGAACCGCAGGATGAAGCTCGCGGACACCCTCTATGGTCACGATCGGAGAGCCCGTACCTGAGACCTTGGCACCCATCTTGTTGAGGAAGTTGGCAAGGTCGGTGATCTCGGGTTCCCTGGCGGCGTTCTCTATTACGGTCGTGCCCTCAGCAGTCACAGCGGCCATTATCAGGTTCTCGGTTGCTCCCACTGAGGGGAAGTCGAGGGTGACATCCGAGCCGTGCAGACCGTTCGGCACCCTAGCATTTATGTAGCCGTGCGCGGAGTCGAACTCCACCCCGAGGGCCTCCAGCGCGGATATATGCATGTCGAGCTTTCGGGCTCCGATGCGGCATCCACCCGGCATAGCAACCCTAGCCCTGCGGAACTTCGAGATGAGCGGCCCGAGCACGGAGATCGATGCCCTCATCTTGGCCACAAGCTTGTAGGGGGTCTCATAGGAATCGACCCCGGTGGTGTCTATGTGTAGGGTGTGCCCATCGCGGATGGTCCTTGCCCCCAGCGTCTCGAGCACCTCCGACATGACCTCGACGTCCGAGATGTCCGGGACGTTTTCGAGCACGAACTCGCCAGGGGCCATAATCGAGGCCGCCATTAGTTTTAGTACGGAGTTCTTCGCACCGCCGATCTGGACGGTTCCGGATATCGGGTAGCCCCCGACAACCCTGATCACCTCTTGCGCGCCCGCGGACGCATCAAAGACAGTATCTAACGAAGACATGCAGAGCACCTCCTCGGTGAAAGTTTGACAGATTCGCGCGCCCATCACGAACACCTTTTCAAGCGGCGTCTGGGTGCACAGTCGCTCTTGGGATCAGACTCCCTGGCCCTGGCTGCCGGCCTCGCCCTGCCCCTCAGACCTTCCCGAGATGTTGGCGCTGACCCTAGAGGCGGCGGTGCACACGAAGTAGCCCGCCGTGTAGACAGAGCACATCAGCATGATCGGAAAGCCAATAAAGGGGAACATCGAGAGAACAAACACAATAACCGCCCCTACCACGGCGGATAGGAACGGGTTCATGTTGCGAAACGCGAGCCTTCCCATAGCGCATCCCGTGAATGGTATCGCGATTATGGTGAGAAGCACAAGCAGCGCCATGCCGGCGAACGCGGCCCATGCGGTTGCAAGAAGCATCACGAACATCAGAAGCGCTATCGGGAAGAGGAAGAACGTGAGAAGCCCCACGAGCACTAGACGCACCGGATGTTCTCTGGTCATCGTGGCGGCAAGACCAATCTCCCTCCTCATGAGAAGCGTCAGCAGAAGCGCAACCACCACGAGCATGAGGAGCATGGTGAGCACCATCATCAGCCCCGCCGCTCCAGCAATGGAGACCATCATAGGGAATGCGGAGAAGATGGAAGAATCCGCCAGGTGTTCGTAGTCGCCCAGCTGCGCCCCGTCCTGGATGATCGGCTCATTTTCGGATGTCACGGTGAGCTTGCCCGAGATGACGGTTCCCGCACCTACGGTGACATTTTGCGCGGTTATCGTGACGTCTCCGTCGACCACACCGTCGAGCACGACGGTGCTGCCCGAGATGTCGAGAGCATTGGCAGTGCCGTAGAAACCAATATTTGAGCCCATCAGAATGACCCCGTTGGCCACAGTCCCCTGCCCTACCATCATGTTCTGGGCGATGGCGGTGACGTTTCCAGTGACAGCGGTCGAGTTCACAGTAACCTTGGAGCCGGCGATCCTGACATCCCCGCCCACTGTGGAGTCGGAGACAAGGATGGTGCTTCCCGCAGCGAGAATGTCCCCGCCTACCTCGGTGGAATCCATGTCCAGCTCGATCCCAAGCCAGATCAGGTCAGATGGGATCTGATCGTCAGCGATGGACGAGGCACTCGAAAACGCGTTTCCAGCGGAATCGGTGGGATATGCCATGGCCTGCGAGGCCGGCAGGATCATGACCGACAAGAGCACGGCAACCAGGAGCATGGCTCTCGCAAGAACCCTCCCGGCCCTCTGTCCAAAAGACGGGTCGCCACTACCAAGAGAACGAGAAGACATCGGGTAAACCCCCAAGAATCGAATCCCTCAAGTTTTAGGAAGAATCGTAACACAGGCTTCTCTGCAGATTATGTGGAGCGTGCATATGACGAAATTGCCAAACGTAAGGGCGTTTGGTTATTCTGGTTCGCGGGGTGGAAATTCATGCGTTTTCCCGGTGCTTTCCGGTGTTATAGACATCATGTCCGCTCGACCGAGATGCACTTTGCGCCGAAGCGGTCCAGACAATTTCACCACCCCATTTTCAAAGCGTGCGGTCAAGATACGCGAGACCCTTAGATACGATGAAGGAAGGTAGCGATGGGCAGCAACCCTATAGCAGCACGTTCCAAGACTCGCTTGATGAACGCGCTTGCCGAGATCATGAAGAGCAAGCCGATCGACAGCATAACGGTCACCGAACTGTGCTCCCATGCGGAGCTCTCGAGGCCGGCCTTCTACCAGAACTTCAACCGCATCGACGAGGTGTTGGCGAGGTGCATCCGCGAGAAACTCAGGGAAAGCATCGACGTAAGCGAGCTCGCCTGCAACAACGACCCGATGGGATTTGCCAGATGGTGCGTCGAGATGGCCTCGACCAACAGAGAGATCCTCTACATGGCTGCATCGCAGGGAAGGGTCTGCATCGCGATGGACTCTCTGGCCGAGACGATCGAGGAGATCTGCTCCATAATCATCCAGCTCCAGGATATCCCCGACGATCGCGCCCGGCGCATAAGACGATTCGTCTCCGGAGGCTTCTCAATGGCGCTCTTGGACTGGGCATCGTCTGACGGAAGCGCGTCCGAAGACGAGGTGGCACAGCACCTCGGAGATCTCGTCAACTCGATTCCCCTTCTGTGATCGGTCAGGGGAGTCCGGTCCCGGGAGGGCGCGCCTTTTCCGTCGTCAGACGGGCCGATAAGAGGCTATGCTGTTATCTGATCACGAGCTGAACGCCCGGTCGGCGAGCCTCGACGCATCGGACGGACCTGCCAAATGGAGGATGAGCAGATGAGCGACCTCTCGGTTGCACTCGGAGAAAGAATCAGAAGCTGCAGGATCGGAGCCGGACTCACCCAAGAGGAGCTCGCCACCAAATCAGGGTTGCACAGCTCCTACATCGGCCAGGTCGAGCGCGGTCAGAAGAACATCACAGTAGAAGCGCTCTCGAGGATACTCAGGGCGCTGGGTATGACGTTCATCGACCTGTTCGGCTGCTTCGGAGATCCTGAAAAGCCCGCAGACTCCATCCCGAGAGAGTGCTACGACTTGATCGTGCAGAGAAGCGAGCAGGAGCAGCGGGCCATCCACGATATCATCTATGCAGTGGTAGGGCTTGCCGACGGTCAACTGTAATACCGACACGCTAACCGACATAAGCCGGGGCGCCCCTGGACCCTGATGTCCGCGGATACGGACTGCGCCCCGATAACGATATAGGAAGTGAGACACATTTGGAGACATTCGAGCTCTTCGCAGCGATGGCCGGAGCTGTGCTTCTGTCGTCGATCATCGATCAGATCCTACCCAGAGTCTCCCCTCCTCTCATTCAGATTGCATTGGGTCTCGGCCTGGCAATGATACTCGGCTCCGGCTTCGAGGCGGAAATCGACCCAGAGCTCTTCCTAGTCCTGTTCATCGCACCGTTGCTCTTCAAAGACGCCAGGAACGCCAACAAGGCGCGATTGTGGAAGAACAAGGCTGGCATCATCTCGTTGGCGATCGGCCTGGTGGTGGTAATAGTTCTCGTAGTGGGCTTCGTGATGAATGCAATCGTCCCATCGATACCACTCACATGCGCCTTCATGCTTGGCGCCGCGCTCGGCCCCACTGACGCAGTCGCAGTTGAGTCTCTCTCACGCTCAGCCAAGCTCGACCCCAGAGAACATGCGATGCTGCAGGGCGAGTGTCTGATAAATGATGCCTCAGGCGTCGTCTCGTTCCAGTTCGCGGCTGCGGCGGCGGTCACGGGCGCGTTCTCGCTCATCAATGCGACGACCACCTTCGTCATAAGTTTCCTGGGAGGCATCGCTCTTGGACTCATCATCGCCGCGCTCGCCTACTATGTGAGGAACAAGGCCATCGATGCAGGTCTAGACTCGATAACCTTCCACGTCCTGCTCGACGTCATGCTGCCGTTTGTCACGTTCATCATCTGCGAGATGTGCGGCGTCAGCGGCATCCTCGGCGCCGTCGCCGCCGGGTTTCTCACCAGCGGACTCACCAACAAGATCATCGGTCCGACCAGCGCGCGCTTCTCCATAGTCACGAGCAGCGTGTGGAATGTGCTGGCATTCGTGCTCAACGGTCTGGTATTCGTGCTGCTGGGTATGCAGCTTCCGGGCGCTATGGAGAACAGTATCCTCGACACGTCGATCAACAACGGAACCCTCATAATCCTAGTCCTCTTGCTCACCGGCCTGATCACGGTATTGAGGTTCATCTGGATACTGTTCATGAACATCCATTACATGAGGAAGAAGCGCAAGTCGGAGCGCGAAGCCGGACGGGCTGCCCCCCATGCAGACGGTGGTTCGAACGCCACAATCTCGGATCCCAATCAGTCCTCCATCATCGCAGCGGCGGTAACATCGGAGGAATCCGAGGAGCAGGATCCTGAGAGCAGCGGGTTCAGTTGGAGTTCACTTGCCGGAACGTTGTCTGGAAAGGGTACAAAGGCTCTTCTCAAGTCCACACTGATAACCACAATCGGCGGACCCAAGGGCGCCATCACGCTCTCGGTCATAATGTCGATGCCATACGCGCTTGCCGGAGGAGAACCCTTCCCGCAGCGCGAGTTGGTGCTGTTCCTAGCATCCGGGACGATCATCCTCACTCTTTTGATCACGAACTTCCTGCTCCCGGTGCTGGCACCGTTTCCAAAGGAGGAGAGCGGCGAGTACCCCGAGACAGACGACGAGATCGCCGTGATTAAGATCGAAATCCTACGCAGGGTCATAGCCGACCTAGAATTGAAGCACACCTCCGAGAACGATGAGGCCACAAGAGCCGTGATCGCACTCTACAACACTCGCATAAGGCGGATCAGGGCGGAGGCCGACGTCGATACCACAGACACCGTGAACCTGAGAAACGAGGTTCTCAACATCCAGTGGGAACGCGCGCTCGACCTACACAACCAGGGCAAGGCGAGCACGCTGGAGACCGTGAACTGCATGTTCCGCATCGCTAGGGCGCAAAGCCTCATGCGCCGCGGAGGCTACTGGAGACTGATCATGCAGTCTCTCATGCACCCGGTGATCTCCCTCAAGGTCATGTTCCACAACCTCTCCGTCGCCTTGGGAAAGATGGCCGGGAAGACCTCCGACCCGGAGTCCTCAGGGCTGCTCAAGGAGCTGGAGCGTGCCGCCATAGCCTACCTGCAAGGCATCATAGAGAGATCCCACGAAGAAGATAGCGGGATTAAGCCCTCAACTGTGCGTGCTGCTAGGGAGCAGCTTTCCGCGCACCGCAACCTGCTCCGCTCCCTCGAGAAGCTGCGCGACCCACTGTCTATGATGTCCAGCGTCGGCGAAAGAAGACGCGAGAGGCAGCGCTACGCCTACCATATCGAGTTGGAGGAGATATCGCAGTTTGTCCAAGACGGGAGGATCTCGCGCAAGGCCGCGAAACAGCTCAGGGACAATGTCTTCCTGATGCTCGTAGAGCTCGAGGGGGATATCTAGAGAGTTCCAGTCCAAGCCGTTTCGGGTCAGACGCCGCTCACCGCACAGCGCCAATTCGTTCTTGAAACCCACAGGGGAAATACTAAAATGCTTGTGGGCCGTTAGCTCAGATGGTAGAGCAGGGGACTCTTAATCCCAAGGTCAGGGGTTCGACCCCCCTACGGCCCACCACCTATTCCCCGCTAAACCTCAAAAACCGCTTCGCGAAAACCTGCCATTTCTGTCATCACTCGGGCGGACTGATGACAACTTGGCCGGTTTCGGAGACCGCCATTCTACCGTTGAACTACAGGCGCGTTGGTGCTACGATGTTACAAGCGATGAGGCTCTGGGGGTTCTGGATAGGAACTTCGGAGCCTCATCATTTGTGCGCGTTGATCGTGCCATCGAGCTTGACCGGGATCACCTACGGTATGCCATGTTTGGCCATATCCTGCTCTAGTGTTTTGAAGTGTTAGTCCTGGTGTCAGCTACTGCTTACGAGTCTAGGGGACACAGCGCACAGTGCTGTGATCGCACCTCATCTGCCAACACCAACCCTTCTTGTTCTCAAGCGTGGGGTTCATTACAACCAGCCTACCCGGTAAATGCCCCGCCATTCGTGGGGGGATCAATTTACCGGGTTTTTAACTGTCGTAGTTATAGAACTTGAACTCGATGTCAGGGTCAGTTGGGTCGCCTGACCATTCGGCAACGCACCAGT
>CAYRYP010000058.1:0-8596 GCA_964428485.1 uncultured Coriobacteriaceae bacterium | reverse complement strand
GCATCGGTCCCGGGAGTCCTTCCTCTAGGACGCTGGTGACTCCCCAAGCGCTCACAGCAGGCTTGCCCGGACTGGGTGGTGGCATGATGTTTAGCGAGATCACGTCGAACACGAGCGTCATGAACTCGAAGTTGTCGACGTAGCGATCTGGGTTGCCGCCGTTCATTGTCTCCAAGAAGTTTTCCCTTTTGCTAAGCATGTTCACTCCCCTCAAAACAACGCCGAACGTACCCGTTGTAAGTGGGAAATCCCCTGGATCCCACGCTCTAACGGGTGATGGCCAACCATCACCCTAAACATGTTAAAGCACTTTTTAGAGAATTTAAGCGGTTATTAATTTCAGCTATAAATTAGCTCTACACTAAACCACCATTGATACTCTGACATCACTCGGCAAAGCTTTGAACCCCGCCCTGCTCTAGCCGCCGAGCTTCTCGAAGTCGGCGACACCGGCGAACACGTCGATGAACCTGTTGAGCAGACGCAGGTGATTGTTCCTGACCGCATCGTCATCGTCCATGATTCTCACATCGGTGAAGAACGCATCGATCGGAGCGCGCATGCCCGCAAGCGACGCAAGGGCGGCGGGATAGTCGCCAGACTCGAGCGCCGAGGTTACCTCTGCCTTGGCGGTGTCGATGGCGCCAAGCAACGTCTTCTCTTCATCACCCATTATCGACTCGTCCAGATCCATGCCGAGGCTGCGATCGCGCAGATTGTTTGCGCGCTTGTAGGCGGTCTCGAGATCCTCGAAGAGCTCCTGGTCGTTGCCGCGGGCCTCGGTAAGCGCCTCGCAGCGGGCCATGACCTCAACCGGGCCGATGACGCCCGTGGCGAGCACGGCGTTGACGACCTCCGAGGCGTACCCTCGGTTCTTGGCGATGACTGCGAGCCTGCCCGCAAAGAAGTCGCGGATCTGCGTGGAGATCCCGGCGCGGTCGAACGACAGCCCCGACTTTTCGTATTCGTCCAAGGCATGCTCGATGGCGCCCGAGAGATCCACCGAAAAGCCTTCCTGGAGTATCGAGATGATCCCGATGGCACCACGGCGCAGAGCGAAGGGATCCTTAGATCCAGTGGGGGGCTGCCCGATTGCAAAGATGCCCGCGATGGTGTCGAGCTTGTCGGCTATGGCCACAAGTTTGCCCTCGTCGTTGTCGGGCAGAATGTCTCCGGCGAACTTCGGGCGGTAGTGCTGCTCGATGGCGACGGCAACCTGCTCGGGCTCCTTGGCCGCTCGTGCGTAATAGCCACCCATGACACCCTGCTGAGAGGTGAACTCAACCACAGCGTTGGTGACGAGATCGGCCTTCGCCAGAAGCGCCGCCCTCTCCGCGCGCTCCACGGTGGCGCTGTCGAAGCCACCATCGCGCCCGAGTGCACCCGCTAGACTCACGATGCGATCGACCTTCGCGCGCATCGTCCCAAGCTCCTCCTGGAACACCATGCTCGCTAGATCGTCCACATAGTCTGCCAGTGGGCGTTTGAGATCCTCGTGGTAGAAGAACGCCGCATCGGCCAGGCGAGCGCGGACAACCCTCTCGTTGCCCTCGATGATCGTGTCGTTGAAGGCGGGGTTTCCGTTACTCACGACGAGGAACTTGCTGGAGAGCTTGCCGTTGTCATAGAGCGGGAAGTAACGCTGGTGCGAGAGCATTGCGTCGGTGATGATCTCGGAGGGAACCTGCAAAAACTCGTCGTCGAAGTGCCCGACGAGCACAGTTGGATACTCGACCAGGCCGAGTACTTCAGCAAACGTCCCCTCGGGAACATCGGCTTCAAGGCCTATCTCTTCCTCGATCTCAGAGATCTGCCTGCGAATCTCGACGGCGCGAGCCTCGGGATCGCAGATAACGTGCGCATCTTTGAGAGACGCGACAAGATCGTCCGCACATGCAATCTCAATTGGGTCGGGATTCATCGAGCGGTGACCATAGGTAACACGCCCGGAACGCAGACCGGCAAACTCGAAGTCCACAACGTCGGAACCAAGAAGCCCCACAAGCCAACGGACGGGCCGCGAGAAGTGGACCTCGCAGTCCCCCCAGCGCTGTGACTTCTTCCAGGGGATCGATGAGATCAGCTTCTCGATAACCTCGCTGATGATCTCGGGGGCTTCGCGAGACGGCTGCTCAACGCAAGCGTAGATGTACTCGACATCCCCCTCCATGCGGCGCTCCAGGTTCTCGATCGCGACCCCCTTCGATCGCGCGAATCCCTCCGCAGCCTTAGTCGGGTTGCCATCGGCATCGAAGGCGCGGTCGACCGCCGGACCCCTGAACTCCTGTGCCAGCGCGGTGGACTTCCCCGCCACATCCGCAACCAGGATGATTATCCTGCGGGGCGTGGAGAGCGTCTGCACCGCACCGTGTTCAAGACGAGCTCCGTCGAGCTCGGAGGCCATCTGCTTGACGAGGTAGTCGGTCGCCAGCGTCAGCGCGTCGGCGGGTATCTCCTCGGTCCCTATCTCGATCGCCAGGCTTCGGACATCCATGCTCATCGTGCATCTTCCTTCCGTGCACCATCGGCAGCGGTCTCGTCATCGGCGCCGATGCCGCAGACATTCTCGAGATAGGACAGGCAGCATGCCCTGGCGATCGAGCGCACCCTCAGGATGTAGCCCATGCGCTCGGTGGTGGATATCGCACCGCGCGCGTCGAGCAGGTTGAAGGCGTGCGAGCACTTGAGCACGCAATCGTAGGCGGGAAGTGGCAGGCCAACCGACAGGAGCCTGTTGCACTCCGCCTCATAGTTGTTGAAGTTGCCGAGCAGCATGTCAACGTCTGCATACTCGAAGTTGTAGGCAGAGAACTCCTTCTCGTTCTCGAGGAACACGTCTCCGTAGGTAAACCTGGTGCCATCCTCGTGCTCCACCCACACGAGGTCGTAGACGGAGTCGACGCCCTGGATGTACATCGCGAGGCGCTCGAGGCCGTAGGTGAGTTCGGCGGGTACCGGCCTGCATTCGATCCCGCCCACCTGCTGGAAGTAGGTGAACTGGGTGACCTCCATGCCGTTGAGCCAGACTTCCCATCCAAGACCCCAGGCACCAAGCGTCGGCGACTCCCAGTCGTCCTCGACGAAGCGAACATCGTGCTCGGTGGGCTCGATCCCGATCACTCGAAGCGAGTCGAGGTAGAGATCCTGCACATCGTCCGGAGAGGGCTTGAGTAGAACCTGGAACTGGTAGTAGTGCTGCAGGCGATTGGGGTTCTCACCGTATCGTCCGTCGGTGGGACGACGGGAGGGCTGAACGTACGCGGCCTTCCAAGGGTCCGGCCCGAGCGACCTGAGCGTCGTGGCCGTATGAAAGGTCCCCGCTCCTACTTCCATGTCATATGGCTGCATGATTATGCAGCCTTGATCTGCCCAGTATCTCTGCAAAGCGAGGATAATGTCCTGAAACGACATCAAGGCTTGCTCCTTCTCCCAATCCTGCCTCAAACCTACATGAATCCGAAGCTGCTGAACGGCCAATATCTGAAGAACACCCTACCCGTCACCGATTCCACGTCCACGGGGCCGAAGTAACGGCTATCGCGGGAGTTGGTGCGGTTGTCTCCCATGACCCAGATCTCGCCTTCGGGAACCGTATACGGGTAGCTAATCTCGATTCCTTGATACGTGGTCGTGAACGAGTAGGTGGGGTCGCCATCCTTGACGTAATCCTCTTCTAGCAGCTCCCCGTTCACGTAGAGGTTGCCGTTAAAGATGTTGACGACGTCCCCCTCCGTAGCGATCACGCGCTTCACGAAGATCTCCTGGTTTCCGGAGAGGAGCGACTCCCCATCCGTCAACTCATCGGATTGGATGGGACTCACGAAGGTGACTATCTCGCCCTTCTCGGGAGAGCGGAAGTAGTAGGTGATCTTCTCTGAGAGGATCCTGTCGCCAACCTGTATGGTGTCCTCCATCGAACCCGATGGAACCTCGTAGGTCTCAACGACGAAGGTCCTGACCAAGAAGGATATGACGATCGCCGCGATGACGATAACGATGATCTCCACCAAAAGGCGGAATAGTCTGGATGCGGTCTTGAGAACCATGTGGAGCAAAACCTCTGAGTCTTGTGCTAAAACTACCCGATCATGTGCGTTCGAGCGCATGCTGCCGGCCAACCGGCATATTGTACGATCATACCCCAATTAAGAGGTCGAGGCCCCTCAGTCCTTCCCAAGGGACGTCCCCGCTACCCAATCGCGCTCCTCTTCTGTGAGAACCGCAACATCGAGGAGGTCGGGCCTGATGCGAGCCGTCCGCTCTATCGCCTGGCGACGCCTCCACCGATCGATCTTGCCGTGATCGCCGGAGAGAAGAACCTCGGGCACATCCATGCCCCGATAGCTCGCCGGGCGCGTGTACTGCGGGTACTCGAGCAGCCCCTCTGCAGAGAAGGACTCGCTCACCGCCGACATGTCGTCCCCCAGAACCCCCGGGATCAGCCTACAGATCGCGTCGATCATCACCATCGCGGGGAGCTCACCTCCGGTAACGACGAAATCCCCGAGCGAAAGACATCGGTCCGCCAGGGTGTAGACGCGCTCATCAAAGCCCTCATAATGGCCGCATACGAATACCAGGCGATCGGCCAGGGAGAGTTCCTCTGCCACGCGCTGGTCGAACCTCTCCCCTACCGGAGTCGGAAATATCACGGTCGCAGGCCCAGCAGAGAGGATGTCGTCCATTGCCTCGAAGACAGGCTCGACCTTCATCAAAAGCCCAGGTCCGCCTCCGTACGGCGCGTCGTCAGTGGTTCTGTGCACATCGTGGGTCCAGTCGCGCAGATCGTGCGCGGTGAAGTCTATGATTCCCTTCTCCCGAGCCCTTCTCATGATCGAGGTTCCCATAACCCCCTCGAACATGGATGGGAACACGGAGAGCGTTTCGATTCTCATCGTCCCTCCGGGATTCCCGGCGCCATGTGCGCCGTCAGTCGTTCAGATGGAGCAGCGACTCAGGGATGCTCACGAAGATCGTCCCCTCCTCGTCGAAGCTGCGGACGAACTCGTCTACCGCCGGAATCATTATCTCGTGCGCGCCCTCCCTATCCGTCACGACCAGGATCATCTGCTCGGATGTAGTCAGGACATCGGCTATACGCCCAAGATCTCCCAGTTCCTCGTCCACAACAGGAAGCCCGACGAGATCAGCCGGATCCGGTTCCTCGTCGATCTCTGGAAGATCCTCGGCAGAGACGAGGCAAAGCCTCCCTTTGAGATCGAATGCGTCTGCGGCCGTGTCGCACCCAGAGAACTTCACAGCCCAGCCGTCCCCGATCTCCCGGCACGACTCCACCACAGCTGTGCGGATCCCGTCTAGGGGCGGAGGTGTCAGGTGAACCTCGACCCCCTCGGACAACAGGAACGGAAGGCCGTCGAGGGACATCACCTTCACCTCGCCCGACTTGCCGATCTTCCCTGTGACCCGAGCCACGTTGCGGTAGTCGTTAGAGCGATTGCCCTGGGTATGCGAAAGCCGCGAGGCCATGAGATGTCTCATGTTGCCATCGCGGCTTGTATTCTCGCTGTCTAGCGCGTTTTTTCCGCGCACCACTTATCCCAGGACCTCGACTTCCACTGGGTAATCGGCAGAGGCACGGGCGAGGGTGCGAATCGACTTGATTATGCGGCCTTGGCGTCCGATAATCTTGCCGGTTTCCTCCTCGTTGACCGAAACCTCCACCAGAAGCCCCTGCGAGTCGGAGCTTGAACTCACCTTAACGCTGTCCTGATCGTCCACCAGGGATCTGACGAGCATCTCGACGAGCTGGGATGTGGACTCCCTGTCCCTAGGCATTGCCCTACTCGCTACTCTTCCGCAGCCTGCTCGGCCTCGGCCTCGCCCTCATCAGCAGCGGCGGCCTCTTCGGCGGCGGCAGCCTCTTCGGCGGCCTTCTTGGCAAGGGCCTTCTTGGACGGCTTCTTGTTCGCCGGATCGGCAGCGACGGGGCCACCCTCACGGGCGATCTTCATGAGACGGGTGACAGTGTCGGTGGGCTGGGCACCTTTGCTGATCCACTCGTCGATCTTCTCAAGATCGAGCTTGATCAGCTTAGGGTTGGTGTTGGGGTTGTAGCGTCCGACCTCACAGATGAAGCGGCCGTCGCGCTTGCAGCGGCCATCCGCGACCACGACGCGATAGTACGGGTACTTCTTTGCACCGTGACGTGCAAGGCGAATCTTAACTGCCAAGGTGATCTCCTTTATATTGAAAGTGTATTCTTCATCCCGCAACGCGCGAAATGAGGCGTTTTTGCGGGCTGTTTCCGCTGCTTCAGTTCGTCGTGCAACGCAAGATTGTACTTTATGGCACTTGCGCGGGCAAACCTTCAATCCACCGAGAGGCCCATCGTCGTGCGCTTGCGGCGTTATTTCGGGGTGCAGACGGCCTCGGGAACCCGCTTCCAGAGAGCTCGGACCGCGTTGCGACCGCGCTTGGCCCGTGTTTAAGCCCCGTTGCTCGCATTTTGACCGCTTTCACGCGTGCCTCGAGCGAAGTTTTGCCCTATCATAGGCGAGTCCATCGGGCATTTGCGCACCTGGCCGCGCCGTGGCGGCTGGGACACGAGGGCGCTCCGCTCGAAAACATATAGCTGATCCGGTTGTCCGGAAAGATAGAAACGAGATTGGGGCGCTGCCCCTAAGACAACAGAAAACCGCAGGAGGAATCCACAGTGGCAAACATCAAGAGTCAGAAAAAGCGCAATCGCACCAACGAGAAGGCCCGCATGCGCAACAGGGCAATCCGCTCCGAACTCAAGACCGCAACCCGCAGGGTCAAGGATGCCGTCGCCGCCGACGACTACGACGCCGCGCAGGAGCAGGCACGCATTGCCTGCAGGCTCTTCGACAAAGCTGCCTCCAAGGGAGTCATCCACAAGAATCAGGCGGCCAATCGCAAATCCGGTGTTATGAAGCTCGCCAACTCCATCAAGTAGCTTCTTACTGCCAACATATCGACGCTTGATGCGTTGAATCAGACGAGCCCGGTATCGAAAGCGGATGCCGGGCTTTCGTTATGCCCATGGTCTAAATAGTACCTCGACACACATAGTAATATCTGTTACATTCCTCTTGTCACTAGAAGAAGGACTTGAGGTTCGTGACTACCAACGACCTGCTGAAGCTGAAGCCGAAACAGATCGGCGAAACCCAGGACAGGGGGTGAAGCATGGCTGTTAGAGATGCCGAGAGCGATCTTATCCGGGGCAACATCGACGCGATAGTTCTCTGCACGTTGAAAGATCACGACAGCTACGGATACGAGATCCTCAAAAACGTTGCCTCTACCAGCAATGGAGAGTACGAGATGAAAGAGCCGTCTCTCTACACCAGTCTCAAAAGGCTGGAAAAGCAGGGTTTTGTCCAAAGCTACTGGGGCGACGAGACCCAGGGAGCCAGGCGCAAGTACTACCGCATGACCGATGCCGGAAAGATCGAGCTTCACGACGCTACTAATCGCTGGATGAGGGTACGGAGAATTATCGACGTACTTCTTGGACAAGGTGAGGAATAAAAATGAACGAACTGCGTATGTATGTCGAGCGGCTTTTTATGGGAAGGACGCTGACAGAAGAGAACATAGAGCTCAAGGAAGAGATCTACAGCAACTTGGTTGCGCGCTACGAGGATTATGTTTCTGGCGGCATGGACGCCGACGAGGCCCTGGAGCTCACCAAATCGAGCATCACGAGCATCGACGAGTTCGTCGACGAGTCTGCAAACGAGGCCTCTCAGGCCGAGCAGCCCACGCAGCCCACTGGCGATATCCCTGCACAGCCAGACCAAGCCACACAGGCTTTCGCGGGCGCAGACGCTACAGCAACCGACAGCCCTGAACCTGTCGCTAGCAACCCTGCCGCAGCCGCCACAGCAGCATTTGATTCAAATGCTGCTCAGGCTGGCAAGAAGCGGCCTAACTGGCCTGTCATCATCGGTATCGCCGCTGCTGCTGTAGTGGTGGTTGTCGTCTGCTGCGTCTTTGCATTTGGAGTTGTTGGGTTGGGTCATAATCGCAACGTGGCTGCAACCACCGGCAGCTCCACTGGATCTACCACAACACAGGACGGCTCTTCTGACACTGGCAGCTCCAGCGTTTCCACCCATTCGAACAGCAGTCGTGTGTGGGCAGACCCCGAGGATGCTCTCGAGTACGAAGCCACAATGACCCTGGTGGAGGAGGTCGAGGCTCATAGCGTGTCGGCCATCCAGCCCTATGCCAACGTTTCGATCTCGGATTCCGTATCTCTGAAGGCTCTGGTGGCAGCGCTGCCCATGAGCGGGTATGTGAGCTCTGTCAGCGTTGATGCTAATACATCGAATATCACCGTCGAATATACGAATGTCGACGACAACATCGACGGCGACGCCATCGACTACGCGCTTGTGTACGATGCGGTCGCGATCATGTCTGCCTGCTCGGATCTGTCCTCAGTCACGTTTACCGTTCAAGAAGCCTATGACGATCCCCACGATCTGGATATATATGTGTACAGCCGGACGATGCTGAACACCATGCTCAACAACTACGGTTCGGATGATATGTCCACAGACATGATTGGGTCGGAGGATTCCTGGCAGACAGTGCGAGAGACGAT
>CAYRYP010000057.1:4313-8818 GCA_964428485.1 uncultured Coriobacteriaceae bacterium | reverse complement strand
GCCTCCTGGGCGCTCATGAAGTTGTCGCGCTCGGTGTCGGCCTGGATCTTCTCGATGGGCTGCCCGGTGTGCTTGGACAGAATCCTGTTCATCTGGTCGCGGATGTAAAGGATCTCCTTGGCCGCGATCTCGATCTCGGTCTGCTGTCCCTGCGCGCCACCGCTGGGCTGATGGATCATAACCCTCGAGTTGGGGAGCGCAAAGCGCTTGCCCTTTGCCCCGGCAGTGAGCAGAACAGAAGCCATCGAGGCGCACTGTCCGATGCAGATGGTCGAGACGTCAGGCTTGATGAACTGCATCGTGTCGTAGATGGCCAGCCCTGCAGTCACAACTCCGCCGGGGGAGTTGATGTAGAGGGAGATGTCCTTCTCGCTGTTGACGCTCTCAAGGTGGAGAAGCTGCGCCACAACAGAGTTGGCGACGTGATCGTCGATCCCCTCCCCAAGAAAGACAATCCTCTCGTTGAGCAGCCTGGAGTAAATGTCGAAGCTACGCTCACCCCGCGGCGACTCCTCGATGACATAGGGGATAAGTGCGTCTCTGTTCCTGTAGTCGATCATGCTGGAAGCTTCATCTCCTAACTGGTCTAGCCTATCGAGTCCGCAAGCCTACTCCACGGACCCCTCTTCGCTGGCCTCCGTTGCATCCTCAGAAGCAACATCGGCGTCCTCGACCTCGGCGGTTTCAGCGGCATCATCGGCGCCCGCCTCAGTAAAGTTGACCACAGCGTTGTCGTAGAGCCACCTGGCAGCCTTGTCGCGAAGAATCTCCTCGCGCAGAAGTGCCATCTTGTGATCTTCCTCCCACTCCTTGCGGGCCTTGGCCGGATCGGAGAGATCGGAATCCTCGAACGCCTTGGTTATGTCCTCCTCGGTGACCTCGAGCTCAAGACCGCGCGCGAGCGCGTCGAGCGCCATCTCCTGCTTGGCGAGCGCGGTGCCCTGCTCGGCCATGTCGTCGTAGAACTTCTCGGCCGTAATGTTCATGATGCGCAGATACTGGTCGACGGTGATCCCCTGGTTCTGGAGGTTGATGTAGAGATTGCGCAAAGCGGTGGACTGGCAGTCCTGCACGACCTCCTCGGGGACGTCGCCCTGCAGGCGCTTTGAGAGGGCCTCGAGGCACTCCAGCGACTTGTCGCGGTCGAGCCTCGACTCCTTCTCCCTGGTGATGGACTCGCCCACCTGCTGGCGCAGCGCCTCCACGTTCTCGGCATCGAGAGTCTTCTTGACCCACTCATCGGTGAGCTCTGGCGGCTTCTTCTCGGTGATCTCTTCGACGGTCACCTTGGCCGTGATCTCGGTATCGGGGTATTTGTCCTCGAGACCGAACTCGGAGCTGGGAAGGGTGATCTCCTTCTCCTTACCGATCTCCATCCCCACCAACTGCTCATCGAGAGCGGTGCTGAGCTCAGAGCCGAGCACATGGGTCGAGCTCTCCTCCCTGCCCTCCTCGATGGGTTCGCCGTTGACCTCGCAGGTCTGTGAGTAGGTGATAATGTCCTCTGCGGCGACAGGACGGTCGGTGACGGGCTCGAGGTCGATGTAGTAGCCACGCAGCATCTCGATCTGCGCGTCGATCTCCTCATCGGTGGCCGCAGGCGACTGGAGTTCGATCTCGACCGGGTCGATAGAGCTGAGCTCCATCTGGGGCTTGATGACGATGGTGAAGGTGTATGTGTAGTCCCTGCCCTGTTCGACCAGCGGAGCGTCGGGATCGTACTCGTAGTTGCGCAGCGGCACCATATCGGCCTCGTCCACAGCGGCGGGAGAAAACCTCTCGACAAGGTTCGCGGTCGCCTGGGAGGCGAAATACTCCGCACCGAAGTTGCGATCGAGCACCGCACGCGGAGCCTTGCCCTTGCGGAAGCCCGGAATGCGGGCGGTTCTGTTGACCTGCCTGTAGATATCGTCGATCTCCTTGTCGACGGTCTGCGCGTCTATGGTGATCTCGAACTTAACCTTGTTGTCCTCAAGACGCTCGATATTAGTGTTCAAAACGACCAACTTTCTCCTTCGGACTCTCCTAAGCCCTCATCCAACGCCATCCGTCGGAATCCGTCGCGGCAACGGCTAGCCCGCCCCGATTGAATATTGCGGTAAACCCTGCCAATCTTAGAGCAACCGACCTGGTTAGTCGATAACCCCCTCGGCGACCTGCCCGCTTATTTCCGCTAGATTCCGTTGTTTATGTCCCGACGATACTTCCTTATCATCTCGAGAGTCGCGTAGGCGTGGTCGAACTCGACGCCGAACACCTTCTCGATATCCTTGAACACCTCGGTCTGCTCGGTGAAGTTGTATATGTCCTGCCCGATGTTCTTGCAGGTCGCCGCCCTCAGAGCCTCCTTGATCGACGCCACGTCGTGCTTGAACCCGAGCATCCTCTCAAGCTTGCGCTCCATCACCATCGATATAAACGACACGAGGAAGTACGACTTCACGTCTTCGTAGGACCACAGCTCCTCCGGCATTCCATCCACATCGGGATCGGGCGCGCTGTAGGCCTTGCCGAGCTTCTGCAGATTGTGATAGCGCCTGATGATCACCGACTCCGGAATGTCCATCTCGGTGGTCACCAGTGCGTAGTAGCCCTCGAGCGCAACATCCCTCATGTACGACTCGGCATCGAAGCTGAAGTAGCTCTGATCGAGCTTGCCCTCGCTGTCAGCAGAGCCATCGTGGATGCGCACGTAGCGGTCCATCTCGGGAAGGCTCCCTGTCTCGTAGTTGTCCGGTCCCGACAAAAAGTCGATGATCGACGTATCCCTGAGCTGCTTCATCTTGGCCGCGTTGTGCGAGGTCCACATCGAAATAACCTTCTCCGGGATCACGATGTCGCCCACAACCCTCTCAACCGGAAACGCTTTGAACTTGAAAGTTCCCGCATTGTTCCACTTGTAGCCCTCATCGTCCAGGATCATCTCCTGCATCGGCAGCGGGGTGTTACCGAGCCTGCGTCCCACCGTGTAGCCGTTGCCCGTGCGGTAGAGGGCTCCTAGGGTGGAGTTGGAGCCGAACCCTCTGTCCGAGGTGATCACAACCTTGCGCAGGCCGTACTTGCGCTTTATCCGGGTGATCTCTGATATCAGGTTGTCGGCGTCCGCCTGTCCCTCGGGAAAGATCACGCAGGCTGCGGGGTTGCGCAGTCTGTCGAAGAGAATCCCCACCTGCACGAGAATCATGTCGCCGAGCGCCTTATCGTCGGTCTGCTTCACGCCGATCTTGGGCGTAGAAGAATTGAAGTAGTAGCTTGTAATGTCCAGCGAGGCCACCTTGTCGTCGGTCTCGTGGCCCTTGTTGGCTATGCGGTAGATATGTCGCTGCAGATCCTCCGACACGTTGTCCAGAAGGCCGATGGTGTCCAGTTTGGGAGCGGGGTCGAGGTCGGGGTTCTTGAACAGCGGGGTTGGCATCTGCAGGCTCTTCTTGGCGGGCAGTGGTGAGAAAAACTCCCGTATGGTGAAGTAGCGCAGCGCTTTCGAGATGCTCTTAGCCTTCTCAGAATCCCCTATGCGCCTCTCCAGGAAGGGCTCTATCTTGAGCGAGTTGTAGAGCGCCTCCACAAAGAAGACACCATAGTTGACCATCGGGGATGTGCGCGAATTGGGAAGGTTGAAGTTGATAGTGAGCTCACCCTTCTTAGAAAAGGCCTCGCCGGTCATGCGCTTGGCCTCCTCCTTGAGCTTCTCGAGAGCATCAGGATCTTCGGCGAGGAGCTCCGAGAGCTCACCGCATTTGCGAATGATCCTCTGACGGATCTTCTGTTTCTCGTCGCGGTAGCTCTCGACTATGTAGACGAGCTCGCGTTTCGTGGTCTTGCTTCGTTTGATGACAACGAACATCGTTACCCTCCGGGCGGTGATACCTTGTAAGGCTAAGCTGCGCGGCAACATAGAAGTTGCGATCGCGTGCAAGTCCCTCTACAACGTTGTACTACGTCGTAACACAAATAATATCAGCCCGAAGAGCGCCTGGGTTGTTTTTGATGGGTATTTAGAGAAGTATGTGCGAGAAAACCCCGTCATCATACATGCCGATGCTGTGAGATCCGTCCCTCGGGATCCCGACGCTACCGGGGTTAAACAGCCATATCGACGGAGAGTCGGGGCTAGGCTCGTTTCTCTTGATGTGGGTGTGCCCGTAGACAAAAGCGCTGCCCGATGGGATGTTAGGGAGGTTGTCCGGCGACAAAATGTGCCCATGCGAGAAGAAGAGCTGCCTCGGCTCGCGTGCGGGCGATCCGTCGGAACCCCCATCAGATCCGGGATCGAATGCCATCGCGTAGTCGGCGAGACACGGGAAGTCTAGAACCTTCTGGTCGACCTCCGCATCGCAGTTGCCGCGCACCGCCATCACCTTGTCGGCGATCCCGTTGAGCATCGAGATCACGCTCTTGGGCGCAAGGTCTGCGGGAAAATCGTTACGTGGTCCGTGGTAGAGAAGATC
Organism: uncultured Coriobacteriaceae bacterium; assembly: GCA_964428485.1. Taxonomy (GTDB): domain Bacteria; phylum Actinomycetota; class Coriobacteriia; order Coriobacteriales; family CADBOM01; genus CAZPAN01. The sequence goes on along the minus strand of CAYRYP010000057.1, from coordinate 4,370 downwards.
ACCCAGAAGAACCACCCGATCGGGTGCCAGCTCATCGATCTTGGCGATCATGCGCTC
>CAYRYP010000057.1:0-4213 GCA_964428485.1 uncultured Coriobacteriaceae bacterium | reverse complement strand
GACGAGGCGAGGATAGCGAACTTGGCAATGGTGATCTCCTGTGCATCACCGAACGCGAGGTTGGCGACGAAGATCGCCATCGTAAACCCGACTCCGCCCAGAAGCCCGGCGCCGGCCATGTGCCTCCAGCCCACGAACTCAGGAAGCGACGCGAGCCTAACCTTGACTACCACGAAGCTTGTCAGCAGGATGCCGATGGGCTTTCCGACGAGAAGCCCTATCGCCACCCCCCAAAACGCCGGGTCCGAGATCAGATGCGCCATGTCCCCGTCAACCAGACGCACATCGGCGTTCGCCAGCGCGAATAGCGGCAGGATTGCGAAGTACACCCACGGGTAGAGCCTCTTCTCGAGCCTCACCGCAGGTGGGATGAGCTGCTTGGAGACTTTGGAGATGCTCCGCACCCCCATTATGTAGTCCTCCTGGCCCATGATCGGCTGACGCGAGTCGTAGAGCTCGTCGACCTCGCGGAGCTTTCTTCTAGACCACTTGAGATAGGCGTTGGAATCGACTCTGGAACCGGTGGGGATGGTAAAGGCCAGTACCACGCCGGCGATCGTGGAGTGGATGCCGGACATGTACACCGTTATCCACAACACAATGCCCAGGCATATATAGGGGGTGAGCGCGTAGACGTGCGTCATATGCAGCCACACAAGCACGGCGATGACAACGATGGACATCACAAGCCAGAACAAGTCAGGGGTCTCCCCGTAGAAAACGGCGATTACGATGATGGCGATGATGTCGTCGGCCACGGCTAAGGTAGAGAGAAAGACGCGTATCCCGTTGGGGATCCTGTTGCCCAGAAGTGCAAGGATTCCCAACGCGAAAGCGATGTCGGTTGCCATCGGAACCCCCCACCCGTGCGATGTAGCGGGGTTCTGAGCGTTGATAGAGAAATATATGATCGCGGGGAGAATGGCTCCGCCAGCCGCGGCGATGATCGGCAAAAGCGCCTGCCGCAGATTCGACAGTTCGCCCACGGTCATCTCGTACTTAATCTCCAACCCCACAAGGAGGAAGAAGATAGCCATAAGCACGTCGGAGACGAAGTGCGCGAGCGTGGATGTGAAGGAGACGCCGCCAATGACTATCCCGATCTCAGAATGCAGGACGGCCTCGAAAGGCTCGTATGCAGGGCTGTTTGCGAGAACAAGTGAGATGACTGCGGCGATGAGCATGATGACCGCGGCCTTGGTGGAGGAATGCGTGAACTCTATCGCCTTCTGATAGTGCCTCTGATGGCCCGCCACCTCTTCTATGAACGGGCCGCCCAACCGCTCCTCGGATTCTTCCTCAGATCTCCTGCCGTCTTCGTTCATTCCTGATGCAACCTCCAAGAACCCGGCTCTCACCCATGCGCAGCACCGTGCTCGTGCCCCTATTCAGAATCGGCCCCGATTCCCTCCGACTCCTCGGACTGATCCACCGTCTCACCGTCGGCGGCCTGGGCGTCGGCAGCGCTTCCGAGCGCCAATGCGGCAACGGACATCGGGTTGCCGCTTCCCTGCCACTCACTCGCCCCGTCAAAGACCATCGCCGCCGAGAAGCGCAGCAATGCGTCCGGATCTTCCATGAGTTCGATCACGTCCCAGGGGCTCCATGAAGCGTACCACCCGATGCAGTACCAGAGGGGGTCTCCTCTCATGTATCCCACCTGTACCGGGGAGGATTCCTCGGTAGCTAGCACCCTGGTCAGCTCCACCTCGCACGTATCGGTCAACCCGTCCGATTCGAGCGTGGCGGTGGCGGAGACGATGTTTCCGAATGAGTCTCGCCCAAACGACATCTCCGACACCTCCTCGAGGTCGAGATCTCCCCCGAACAGCCAGCTCCACCAGCTAGACTCCACGGTTCTAGTGGCGTTGGAGAGGTTTCCATCAGAGTCGTATTCGAACCTCTCCTCGAAACTCTCTGAACCGCTGTAGGAGCATACGAGCACGGTACAGCGGCCATCGGCGTCGTACTCGTATGTGCATGAGAACCCGCCGTCCTCGAACTCCACAGACGAGAGAGCACCCTGCTCGTTGTAGGTGAAGACGATCGTGTCGTCGGACACCATGCGCGAGATCCTGTCCTCGGAGTCATACTCGAACCCGACCTCGGCGACCTCCCTGCCGCTGTCGGGATTGGTCTCCGTGCAGGATATCAGTCTGCCGACCTCGTCATATCCGTAGGCGAGCACCCTGTGCCCGGCAACATCGGTTGCCGTCGAGAGCCTGCCCTGGTCGTCATAGGTAAACTGCCACGACTCCGACTCCGAGTCGGAGCTGTAAATCGCCATCGTCATCCTGCCCTCGGAGTCGTAGGTGAACTCGGAGCTAGAGACGACCTCGCCATTTTCCGTGTAGCTGATGGAGGAGAGCATGCCGGTGGCCTCGTAGGCCAGATCCGCGCTGACGCTGTAGTTGGAGGTGGACATGTAGGCCGTAAACTCCGTGACCAGCCAGTACTCCCGAAGGACCGTGGAGTCTAACCCTGAGATCTGTACACCCTGATCGCACATGAGACTCTGGAGCGAGGTGTTTCCAGAGACGTCTATCGAAGACACCTCGGTTCCGGTGATGTCGAGCGACTCGAGGGCTGTAAGGGCAGAGAGATCGAGTTCGGATACTAACGTGTCGGACACGTCTAGCGTCTCCATATAGCGGTTTGACGACAGGTTGAGCGAGGACACCCCGGTGCCCGAGATGTCTAGCACCACCAGGTTGTGAAGATCGCTCACGTCGATGTTAGAGAGGTTGTTGCCCGTTGCCGTGAGGGAGGTGAGATTAGGAAAGATTCCGAGGCCGGAGATGTTGGTCGCGCCGCTGATCTCGAGTTCGGTCAGTGCGGAGGCCTCCTCACGCGAGATCTTCCCGTCGCCATCGGTATCCACGGTGGACACGGCCTTTCTCACCCCGGAGTCTGGGAAGGTTCTGGCATTGATGTCGTAGGGTCTGCTCATCCGGCCGACGACGTTGACGGCGACGACGATGGCCACAATCACGACCGCGAAGGCGACGGCCATAAAAACGTTTCTGTTAAGCCGTCTTGACAGCGGCTCAATGGCCTGCGCGGATACGATCCTGACAGGGCCATCCGTTGTGCCTTGGCGTCTGGGATGTAGCGAGGGCGCCCTTGGAACAGCAGCCGTCCAGGCGGAGGTATCGCCGATTTCCTCCTCCTCGGAATCGTCGGAAAAGTCCGCCTCGATTGCAGGCTCTGCGGGATCGAAGCCACAGTCCGGGCAGCACCCGCCCTCATCGGGCGTCTCGACACCGCACCTGGCGCAAAACGACATGGCGTCCTCCCCTCGCACAAACCCCCAACTCCTCGGAGCCGCAGCCACACCGGCATGACACAGACTCCGCAAAAGAAAGCGAATATCGAGATTATAAGGGCACAGAAGCCCCTGGTGCCCCTGGTCGCACAGCGCCCACAATAGGTCGAGAAGGATGCCTTAAAGAAGCTGAAAAGCGTTGGTTCGGAGCAGAACTCAGAAGTGCAATATCGACGAAAACTATTAATCTATTGGTTTCTTTATAAAACTATTAGTTACTAATGAACACGATCGCATTACATTTTAACCACTGTTTTTGGGGTCATTCAAAAGATCGATTCGTCAATCGTGTACACCCCGGCGCTAGAACATGGAAACCCCTGCCGATGAAGCGCAAGCACCCCGAACTGTATACTCGAATTGGCCTGAGTTTGACTTGGGCCGATTTCGTCTGTGTCCAACCGCCGAGGGCTAGCCCGAGGCGCTAAGGATGCCCCGGAACGTGGAATGCCACCGCCCCGGGAAAGCATTGCAAGTGTCCGAGCAACTCTTCTCTTCGACAAGGAAGCCGACCCGCTGTTTTGGAGGGCAGCCGTGGAGACCACCTCCGAAGAAATGGGGCGCAAGGACGATTTCTAAGGTTACTGGGACCAAAGAAAGAGGGAAAAATGGCATACGGAAAAGAATGGCAGGAAGTTAGGGAGGACGGCACTGTCGCTACCCGAAGCAACACTTGGTCGCCTCCGGGAAGCCACCCTGTGGGATACGGTGTCAAGGTCATCACCAAGGACGGCGAGCTCATCCGTGTCGAAGGCGACGAGGACAATCCGATCACCAACGGTCGCGTGAACGCTATGAACCTTGCCCTCCGCGAGTACACCTACTCCCCCGACCGCATCATCTACCCGATGAAGCGCGCCTACGAGGATCGCGGCAAGGACAAGTGGG
>CAYRYP010000056.1:0-8877 GCA_964428485.1 uncultured Coriobacteriaceae bacterium | reverse complement strand
AAAATCTTATAGTTAGGCACTGAGATAATTTAGATTAGTAAGCGACAACCCAAGGAAGAAATCAAACAGGCAACAAAGACTCATCAACTGATGGGAGCGATGGGAGGAGCAATCAAAATGAGCAAGATTCTTGGAATCGACCTTGGAACCACCAATTCCGCAATGGCCGTCATGGAGGGCGGCGAACCCACGATCATCATCAACGCCGAAGGGGACCGCACCACCCCCTCTGTCGTCGCGTTCAGGCAGGGCGGGGAGCGCGTCGTCGGGCGTGCCGCCAAGAATCAGGCGGTGACCAATCCGGAGAGCACGGTCAGCTCTATCAAGAGGTTCATCGGGCGCAACTTCTCCGAGACCTCGTCGGAGCGTGACACCATCTCCTACAACGTGGTCAACGGCAAGGATGGCCGCTGCGATGTAGTGATCGAGGGCAAGGAGTACACCCCTGAGGAGATCTCCGCGATGATCCTGCAGAAGCTCAAGGCAGATGCCGAGAAGCATACCGGCGGCGCCATCACCCAGGCGGTCATTACCGTCCCGGCGTACTTCAATGACGCACAGCGCCAGGCCACCAAGGATGCCGGCAAGATCGCCGGACTCGAGGTTCTAAGGATCATCAACGAGCCCACCGCCGCGGCTCTTGCATACGGTCTCGACAAGGTCAACAAGGACGAGAAGATCCTCGTCTTCGACCTCGGCGGAGGTACCTTCGACGTCTCGATCCTGGAGATCAGCGAGGGAGTGTTTGAGGTCCTGTCCACTGCCGGCGACAACCACCTGGGTGGCGACGACTGGGATCAGCGGATCATGAACTGGCTCGCCGACAAGTTCCAGGCCGACAACGGCATCGACCTGCGCGCCGACAAGATGGCGCTGCAGCGTCTGCGCGACGCGGCCGAGAAGGCGAAGATCGAGCTCTCCGCGACCCAGCAGTCCAACATCAACCTACCGTTCATCACGGCGGACGCTGCTGGTCCGAAGCACCTCGATTACACGCTGACCCGTGCTGAGTTCGAGAAGATCACCGAGGACCTGCTCAACAGGTGCAAGCAGCCGGTTGAGGCGGCCATGCGTGATGCGGGTCTCTCCATGGGAGACATAGCCGAGGTTCTGCTGGTAGGCGGTTCCACCCGTATGCCGGCGGTCCAGCAGCTGGTCAAGCAGATCACCGGTAAGGATCCGAACATGTCGGTCAACCCCGATGAGTGCGTTGCACTCGGAGCGGCGGTTCAGGGAGGTGTCCTTGCCGGAGATGTCGAGGGCATCCTGCTCCTCGATGTCACCCCGCTCTCGCTGGGTGTCGAGACCATGGGCGGCGTGATGACCAAGATGATCGAGCGCAACACCACGATCCCGACCTCCAAGAGCGAGATCTTCTCCACCGCAGCGGATGGGCAGACTTCGGTTGAGATCCACGTCCTGCAGGGTGAGCGCGAGATGGCCGCTGGCAACAAGACCCTGGGTAAGTTCCAGCTGGTAGGGATCCCGGCCGCACCGCGCGGGGTGCCGCAGATCGAGGTCACATTCGACATCGACGCCAACGGCATTGTGAACGTATCCGCCAAGGATCTCGGAACCGGTAAGCAGCAGCAGATCACGATATCCGGCTCCACCGCGCTCTCTGACGAGGAGATCGACCAGATGGTTAAGGACGCCGAAACCCACGCCTCCGAGGATGCCAAGCGCAAGGAGGAGGCAGAGGTCCGCAACACCGCGGATTCGCTGATCTACTCCACGGAAAAGACCATCAACGAGCTCGGTGACAAGGTTCCGGCCGATACCAAGTCGAGCGTCGAGGCCGCGATCGCCGATTTGAAGTCTGCGATCGAGAGCGGCGACATCGATAACATCAAGGCCAAGACCGAGGCGCTGCAGACCGCAAGCTACAAGCTCGCCGAGATCGCCTACCAGAGTCAGGCGGCCCAGGGTGCTCCGGAGGGAGCGCCACAGGGGCAGCCAGGTGCCCAGCAGGCACCGGCCGACGATGACACCGTCGAGGCCGACTACGAGGTAGTCGACGACGAGAAGGATGAGAAATAATGTCCGCCGCCGAGGATCGCGACAGGCGCGAGGACACGGAAGTTCGGGAAGAGACCGAGGCTGCGGTCGAGGAGAACCAGGTAGTCGATGGGGGGCAGGGAGCCGATGAGGCTCCCGCCCCCGAGGCGGACGCCGCCAGCGAGCTGTCCGAGATGAGGGACAAGTACCTGAGACTCCAGGCCGAGTGGGACAACTACCGCAAGAGGACGGCGGCCGAGCGCGAGCAGGAGCGCCATCGCGCCACCGAGAAGCTGGTGAGCAATCTTTTGCAGGTGGTCGATGACCTCGAGAGGGCGATCGACAACGCCCCCGGCGGCGACGATGACCCGATGATCGCCGGAGTAAGGGCGGTGTACAGCAAGCTCTGCGATGTCTTGTCTCGAGAGGGGCTGGAGGCCGTGGACCCGCAGCCGGGAGACGCCTTCGACATCCAGGTGCACCAGGCGGTGTCCACCGTGGACGACAAGGATCAGCCCGACGAGTCGATCAGCCAGGTCTACCAGAAGGGCTACACCATGGGCGGCAAGATACTCCGTCCGGCGATGGTGGTGGTCACGAAGGGCGGTCCGGTAAGGGAGCCGGAACCGGACTCGGATGGCGACGACGAAGAGACGGAGCAGGAATAGGAAGAGAAACGGGGGTGGGTGCGCATTGCGTGGCCACCCCCCAGACGAGACAGAGCCTAAAGGCACGAGGGGCCAGCCGATCCATCGGGATCGGCGCGGTTGAATATCGAGGTAACCGACGATGACAACCAAGCAGAAGGACTATTACGAGATATTGGGAGTCAAGCGAGACGCTACCGCCGATGAGATCAAAAGGGCCTACCGAAAGCTCGCGAGGAAGCATCATCCCGACACAGGTGGAGACGAGGAGACGTTCAAGGAGATAAACAACGCCTACGAGGTTCTCTCCGACCCCGAGAAGCGCGAGCAGTACGACACGATGGGCCGTTACGGAGCCACCGGCGGTCCCGGATCGGGCTTTGCCGGCTCCCCATACGGGGGCACGTGGACATATACCACCACTGGCGGATCGATGCCAAACGGGTGGGAGGACATATTCAGCAACTTCGACTTCGGAGGTTTCGGCGGGTTTGGAGCCGCCGCACAGGGCGCGGGCAGGCAGCCGCGCCAGGTGAAGGGGCGCGACCTGCAGACGACACTGGATATCACCTTCGACGAGGCGTTTTCTGGATGCAGCAAGAAGGTCAAGTTCAAGAACCCCGATTCTGGCGAGACCGAGGAGATACTCGTCAAGGTGCCCGCTGGGGCCGTCGATGGCGGGAAGCTCAGGTTCAAGCACAAGGGCGGCTACGGTTCCGAGGGTGCCGAGAGGGGAGACCTTCTGGTTGTCACGAAGATTCTTCCCCACCCGGTTTTTGCGAGGAAGGGCGCAGACGTCACGATGCGCTTGCCCATCAGCTTTGCGGAGGCGGCTCTCGGGGCGAAGCTCACGGTTCCCACCCCCGATGGCGCAAAGGTCAAGCTGACCATCCCTGCTGGGACCCAGGATGGCAAGACGTTCGTCCTCTCTGGCAAGGGGGCGCCCAAGGTTAAGGGAAACGGCAACGGCGATTTCAAGATCACCGTAGACATAGAGGTTCCGAAGAGTCTCACCAGCGAGCAGCGTGAGGCCCTAGAGAAGCTGAAGGAAGCGGATTCGGCTGCCGGTTGGAGCATCAGACCCGGCATTGACGAGATGGTTGGAAGGTAGCGATCGACCATGACAAAGGAAGACAACAACAGGCCGCTATTCATGATCAGTGTCGCAGCCGAGCTCACTGGGGTGCATCCCCAGACGCTCCGCGCATACGAGAGCAAAGGACTCGTGGTTCCCAAGAGAACCGCTGGCAACACGAGGATGTATTCCAGGGCCGACATCGAGAGACTGGGGCTCATAGGTGACCTTACCGACGAGGGTATTAATCTTGCCGGAGTCATAAGGATCCTTGATTTGGAGGAGCGCCTTGAGCAGAGGGAGAAGCGCATCGAGGAGCTTGAGCGCGCCAACAAGCGCATGGAGAAGGAACTCCACGATCTGCGCATGAAGGAGACTATTAAGGCTATCGTCAAGGTTGACGAGGAGCCGAGGATCTATCCCTGGGATTACTGAGACCCCGAGTCTCCGCATTCGGCACTGCACGACGATTGGAGATAAGCGATGAGGATAGACAAGCTTGCTGTCACCGCCCAGGAGGCGTTTCAGGCTGCATACTCCATCGCCGCAGATAACCAGTCTGCGATGATGGAGCCTATGCACCTGCTGAAGGCAATCCTGGACGCGGACGAGAACAATATAGACGCGATAATCGAGAGGGTCGGTGCCAGTCCGGCTGCGATCGAGTCGGCCATCACCGAGGAGATCGAGAAGGCGCCCAAGATATCGGGCGATTCGGGGGTTCCAACCATACCGAGTACCGACTTGAACAAGATCATAAACAATTCGGTGAAAACAGCCACCGATATGGGCGACGCCTTCGCCACCACCGAGCACATGCTTATCGCCCTTTGCGACGACAAGGGCGCCGCGGGCAAGGTGCTCAACATGAACAATGTGACCTCCAAGAGAGTCCGAGAGGTCTACGAGGAGCTGAGGGGTTCCACCAGGGTCACCGACGCCACCAGCAAGACCCAGCTCGAGGCCCTCTCTCTCTACGGACGTAACCTCACCGAGGTGGCCAGGGCCGGCAAGCTCGACCCGGTCATCGGCAGGTCTGAGGAGATCAGGCGCACGATGCAGGTGCTCAGTAGGCGCACCAAGAACAACCCGGTGCTGATAGGAGAGGCCGGAACCGGAAAGACCGCGATCGTCGAGGGTCTTGCGCAGAGGATCGCCTCCGGCGATGTGCCCTCCTCCCTGAAGGACCGCGATATCATCTCGCTCGATCTGCCTGCGATGCTGGCTGGCGCCAAGTACCGCGGAGACTTCGAGGACAGAATGACCGCGGTGCTGCGCGAGGTCGAGGAGTCCGACGGCAGGATAATTCTGTTCATCGACGAGCTGCACAATATCGTGGGCGCCGGCGCCGCCGGGGACTCCACGATGGACGCGCGAAACATGCTCAAGCCCGCGCTCGCCAGGGGCACCCTGCACACCATAGGCGCGACTACCCTCGATGAGTACCGCAAATACATCGAGAAGGACACGGCTTTGGCACGCAGGTTCCAGCCGGTCATGGTCAACGAACCCACTGTCGAGGACACGATCGCGATCCTGCGCGGCCTCAAGGAGAAGTACGAGATCCACCACGGAGTTCGCATCACGGATGGGGCTCTGGTCTCGGCCGCCGAGCTCTCCAATCGCTACATCGCCGACAGATTTCTGCCCGACAAGGCGATCGACTTGATGGATGAGGCGGCTAGCCGTCTGCGTATAGAGCTCGACTCCATGCCCGCCGACATCGACGAGGTCGATCGCCAGCTCACCCAGATGCAGATCGAGGAGCAGGCGCTCATGAAGGAGACCGACGAGGCGTCTGCCAAGAGGCTCGAGACCCTGCGCCACAACATGGCCCAGGTGCAGCAGAAACTGGACGCAATGAAAGCCGAATGGGCTAACGAGAGGGACGTCATAGATCGCGTGCAGGGCATCAAGTCCGAGCTGGACGAGAAGCATGGCGAGTATGACAGGGCGATCCGCGAGGGCGATCTCAACACCGCCTCCGAGCTCAAGTACGGGCAGATCCCGCAGCTCGAGGCGCAGCTCGAGCAGGCCACTGCGGAGCTGGAGAGCAAACAGAATAAGGGCTCCATTCTGAAGGAGGAGGTCACCGAGAACGAGATCTCCGATGTTGTGTCCGACTGGACCGGCATCCCAGTGAGCAGGATCATGGAGGGCGAGCTTGAGAAGCTGCGCACCCTCGAGAGCGATCTGCACAGGCGCGTCGTGGGCCAGGACGAGGCCGTCAGCGCCGTGGCGGGAGCGATCAGGCGCAGTCGCACCGGACTGGCCGACCCGAACAAGCCGATCGGCACCTTCCTGTTCCTGGGTCCCACCGGAGTTGGTAAGACCGAGCTGGCCAAGGCGCTCGCCGAAAGGCTCTTCGACAGCGAGAAGTCGCTGGTTCGTATCGACATGTCAGAATATATGGAGAAGTTCAGCGTCCAGAGACTCATCGGCGCCCCTCCGGGATATGTGGGCTACGACGAGGGTGGGCAGCTCACCGAGGCCGTCCGCAGGCGCCCGTACTCCGTGGTGTTGCTCGATGAGATCGAGAAGGCGCATCCCGACGTGTTCAACGTGCTGCTGCAGGTGTTCGATGACGGCCGGCTTACCGACGGCCAGGGGCGCCTCGTGAGCTTCCGCAACACGATCATCATCATGACCAGTAACGCCGCATCCGTGGCGATCAGGGAGTTCGAGGAGCAGGGTAACGCCAACGAGGAGGACAGGGAGCAGGCCATCCAGACCGCTCTGAAACTCACCTTCAGGCCCGAGTTTATCAACAGGATTGATGACATAATCACGTTCCACCCGCTCGACATGTCGATACTCGACCAGATCGTGGAGATCCAGCTGAAAGATGTGCGCAAGAGGCTCGCTGCCCAGAACATCTCGCTCGACATCTCGCCTGCGGCGATGGATCAGCTCTCCATAGACGGTCTGGACCCGGTGTTCGGAGCGAGGCCCCTCAAAAGGCTCATACAACGAAACATCGTCGACCTCGTCGCAAACTCGATCGTCGACGGTAAGATCACCGAGGGCTGCCAGGTTCTCATCGACCTCGACGGCGAGGGGACGTTTGTCCTCAAGAACATGGGCAGGATCTCCGATGGGCCTACATTGGTGTCGCTCGATGACCTCGACTTCGGGGGACTGGACGGAGCCGGCGAGATGGGCGACTATGAGCTTCCGGAGGAGTAGAACTCGAGACTTCGGAGTGCAGTGACGTAAATCGATTGGGAAACCGCTGGGATAGGAGTGAGCATGATCGATAACGCCGAGGTCGGGCGCGCCGCAGAGGTGCTCTTAGAGAGATCGGGAATCGAGCCGGAGATCGGCGTGGTGCTGGGCACCGGCTTTGCCGATGCCGTGTCCAACATGGACGTTGTCTGCGAGATACCCTATTCGGAGGTTCCCGGAATGAACCCCAGCACGAACCCGGTGCATCCCGGCAGGTTCGTGCTGGGCCACCTCTTCGGCCGCATGGCTGTGGCGATGCAGGGACGCATACACATGTATGAGGGGTACACCGCCGAGCAGGTGGCGTTCCCGATCTTTGTGATGTCGAGGCTTGGGGTCTCCACGCTTGCGATTACCAACGCCGCCGGAGCCATCAACACCGCCTATTCGGTGGAGGATCTGGTGCTTATCCGCGACCACATCAACTTCACCGGCGCAAATCCCCTGCGTCTGTCTATCGCCCCCGAGCTCGGAACCGCGTGTCCGGACATGACCTACGCTTACTCCCCGAGGCTTCGCGAGAGGGTTCTCGCCGCGGCGCGCAAGGATGGAGTGGAGCTGGCCGAGGGTGTCTACATAGGCGTGCTCGGTCCGTCGTTCGAGACCCCGGCCGAGATCAGGGCGTTTAGGACCATGGGGGCCGATCTTGTGGGGATGTCCACAGTGATGGAGACGATCGCCGCTTCGTCGTGCGGCATCGAGGTTCTCGGGGTGTCGCTGGTGACTAACATGGCGGCAGGGGTCTTGGACGAGAGGATCTCCGCCGACGACATCAACAACGTCTCCGGAAACGTGTCCGCGAGGATCGGCAAGGTGCTGCAGGCCGCTTTGTCCTGACGCTTTTTCCGTACAGGTTTTAGAGATGTGTACGGAATCGAACAGATCTCAGCAAGATGGGCAGGACTTGTATCTGCTTTTGGGATAACCTGCAGGAGGTTCGGAGTTCCGGTATCGCCGGAGAGGGTCCGGAAACGGGCCCTCGGCGATACCAGACTTTTCAGTTTTCAATATAGAGTGGAGGCAAAACCAATGGCCAAGGAATTCAGCGCAATTGCTAGCATCTCCGACGCGGGCGAGCCGCAGATTTCTGCTGAGCAAGCTTACGCCGATATGGTCGCGTTTATGGACGCCCACATCTGTGGAGACGTCATCCCGGATGCCGAGATCGGCACCGTTATTAACGCTCTCACCGCTATTGGCAGCGACGAGGTCTCCGTCTCCGACGACGGCGCCCTGCAGGGCAACGGCAAGATCAAATACTCCAAGTCCGGTGCCGGCATTGATGTCGACGTCGAGACCATCCTGGAGTGCAAGGGTGTCTGGGACCGCAACCGCATGGAGTGGTACTACGACATGGCCCTCAACAAGACCGGCGGCGATGCCATCATCAAGGATCTTGTGTACAACTTCCGCTTCATCAGCTTCGGCACTGGTGTCAAGGGAGATTTCAAGATTCTCACCAATTACAGCTACTCCGTGAAGGTCGATGACCAGGAGAGGATCGCTGAGTTCCAGAACAATGGCAAGATCGACGTCGCCCGCATCGATATTTCCACCAACGCTCAGTGGGGATACTGCATGATCGCTACCTGCGTGATCTCCACCTCCGAGGGAACGCTCTCCATCTAGTTCCTACTGCAGCGATATCAACAGGTCGGCCCGTCGGATCTTCTTCTGGCGGGCCGACTTATGTCTTGGTGTGCTGAGCATGATGCATCTTTGGTCCGATAAAACTCCGCCCCCACGCCGTGTATCTAAATAGAAACATTTTTAAAACAACCCGAGTAGTACAATCAAGAAAATCTGCATAAAACCATTTCTGCTGGGGATTTTAGGTATGCGTGCAATCAAAAAAGGAGACGATCCCTTATGACTTTACCTAAGTTAAGTCTTCGAAGTAAAGTTATGGGCATCCTAATGACAATGGTTCTT
>CAYRYP010000055.1:0-9140 GCA_964428485.1 uncultured Coriobacteriaceae bacterium | reverse complement strand
ATTGTCTCCTGCCAGCCGTTCGTTACGCTGCTTACACGAAATGGAAAGTTACTTCAGCTACGATCATACACGAAATGGAGAGTTACTTTGCTGAAGAATTACACGAAACGGAGAGTTACTGCAGGGTTTGATTTGCACGAAATCCCCGTCAAAACGAATATCGAGACTCGCCCTACAAAGCTGGCGGACATCGAGTCGTTGATTCATACAATCCGAGGTGAGTAATCACCCTTTTTGGAGCCGCCAATATTGCGCACGATACCACTTCATAAATCCATGATTATTGCCGCTCAATACCGCTTGTTGAGTACGCAATGACACCAAGAAGAAAAAAGGGGTCGTCCACATCGTAGTGGACGACCCCCCAGAATGTGCATAGCTTGCCGTGAGAACGGAGCTAGACAAGAAGTGCCAGTAGCGGCACCAGCAGCAGTGCCATGATGTTGAACACCTTGATCATGGAGTTGAGCGCCGGACCCGCGGTGTCCTTGTAGGGATCTCCAACGGTGTCGCCGGTGACAGCGGCCTGGTGGGCGAAGGAGTTCTTTCCACCGTATTTGCCCTCTTCGATGAGCTTCTTGGCGTTGTCCCAGGCGCCACCGCCGTTGGTCATCGAGATGGCCACGAAGAGACCGGTGACGATGGTTCCGACGAGCGCACCGCCAAGGACGGTCGCGGTGAACATGAATGCCTCAGCGTACCCGGCAGCGTTGAGGATGAAGCCGATGACGATGATGATGATCGGAGTGAGGATCGGGATCATCGCCGGGAGCACCATCTCCTTAAGGGCGGCACGGGTCACCAGGTCGACGCACTTGGCGTAGTCGGGCTTCTCCGTGCCCTCCATGATGCCGGGGATCTCCCTGAACTGGCGGCGAACTTCCTCAACAACTCCACCCGCGGCCTTGCCAACGCTGGTCATTGCGCGGGAGGCGAACAGGTAGGGGAGGAGTCCACCGATGAAGAGGCCGATCAGCACGAACGGGCTGGACAGGTCGAACGTAAGCGACTGACCCGTCTGCTCGGCGACGGAGTGGGTGAAGTCGGAGAAGAGCACGACTGCGGCCAGCGCGGCGGACGCGATCGCGTATCCCTTGGTGACCGCCTTGGTGGTGTTGCCGACGGCGTCGAGGGCGTCGGTGTTCTCGCGGACGCTCTCGGGAAGACCGCTCATCTCGGCGATGCCACCAGCGTTGTCAGTGACGGGCCCGAAGGAGTCGATGGCCACGACGATGCCGGCCATCGACAGCATCGCCAGCGCTGCGACGGCGATTCCGAAGATACCACCGAGGAAGTAGCTGATGATGGTCGCAATGACGATCACGAGGATCGGTAGTCCAGTGGACTCCATACCCACGGCGAGACCCTGGATGATGTTGGTGGCATGCCCGGTCTCAGACGCCTTGGAGATCGAATCGACGGGATTCTTGGTGGAAGATGTGTAGTAGTCGGTGATGTAGACCATCGCTGCGGTCAGCACGACGCCGATGATAGCGCACACCCATACCGAGATCGGGTTGATCCCAAGCGGCGCTAGCGCGGTGCTGGAGACATTGATGTCTCCGAGCATCCACATGCTGACGGGCAGGAAGGCGATGATCGCGATGATCGCGGAGATCCACAGGCCCTTGTAAAGCGCGCCCATGATGGTGCCGTTCTTGGACATCCTAACGAAGAGGGTGCCGATGATCGAGGCGATGATCGATGCAGCGCCGATAACCACGGGGAAGCCGAGAGCAGCGGACAGGTCGTCGACGCCGAAGGCGAGGGTGCCGATGAGCATCGCGGCCACGGTGGTCACTACGTAGGTCTCGAAGAGGTCGGCGGCCATGCCGGCGCAGTCACCCACGTTGTCACCCACGTTGTCGGCGATGACGGCGGGGTTGCGGGGGTCATCCTCGGGGATACCGGCCTCGACCTTACCAACGAGGTCGGCTCCGACGTCGGCTGCCTTGGTGAAAATACCACCGCCAAGACGGGCGAACACCGAGATCAGCGAACCTCCAAAGCCCAGGCCCACGAGCGCGGAGTCATCAGCAATTCCGCAGAAGACAAGAATCGACATGATGGACACAGAGAGGATGCCCAGCCCAATGACGAACATTCCGGTGACGGTTCCGGACTGGAAGGCGACTCTGAGGGCCTTGCCAAGCCCCGAACGGGCGGCCTCCGCGGTGCGGACGTTTGCCGTGACCGAGATCCTCATCCCGATGAATCCCGCTGCAGCCGAAGCGATCCCGCCTACGAGGAAGCCGACCGCGGTCCACAGACCGAATCCGGCGACCCCGAGGAACCCGGGGATCAGAAGGACGACCGCGATTACGACCGCGACTATCGCGACCGTGCGGTACTGGCGGCTCAGGTAGGCCATCGCGCCCTCCTGAATCGCCGATGCGATGCTCTGCATCTGCTCATTGCCCGCGGGCAATCTCTTGATCCTACCTATCAGGGCTATTGCGTAGATGGCGGCGATGACGCCAGCCGCCAGACCCAGGATAAGCGGGATCATCTGGGATGATTCCATCTTGCCGATCCTCCTTGTACGTCAGAGATCGCCCCAACCTGGCGTCGCCACGTCATACGGTTGGGGCTCTTCCACTAAAAGGCTGCGCCCCATAAGGGCACAGCCACCTGTCTTCACCGCTCTGGGCGGCTTAAGAACACCCAGTGAGTATAGCAAAGTAAGTATCTGCGGCACCTATGCGCTCGCCGACGGGAGTTTTCGAAAAGCCTAGGGTCTTCCGGGGATGTTCTTTTGTGATATGTTCACATCCCGGGTGCTTCTGAAAAAGTCTACCTCGTCTCCAGGGCCCTACCTGCCAGCATGGATCTCCTGCAGGCTCATCGGTTCGATGTCTCCATGTGCACGCGCCTCACGGATGCCGAGTGCCGAGGCGAGGCCCGCCGCCATCGTTGTGAGGTAGGGAACGCCCGCCTTTATCGCAGTCTTTCGGATGTAGCTGTCGTCGTGGACCGCCTGGCTGGAGGAGATTGGGGTGTTAATCACAAGGTCGATTTCGCCGTTGGTGATCTGGTCGATCAGGTTAGGGCGTCCCTCGAAGGACTTCAGTACCATCTCGCACTCGATACCCGCAGATCTGATGGCTTCGCATGTCCCGCGCGTGGCCAGTATCCTGAAGCCCGCCTCATCGAACTCCCGCGCAACGGGTATCAGGTCAGCCTTATCGCGGTCGCATGCGCTGATCAGCACTGTACCCTCCAGCGGTAACATGTTGGATGCCGCCTCCTGAGCTTTGAGATAGGCCTCTCCGAAGGTGCCCGCCATCCCCAGGACCTCTCCGGTCGAGCGCATCTCGGGGCCGAGTACCGGGTCGACCTCGGGGAACATGTTGAAGGGGAAGACGGCCTCCTTCACGCCGTAGTGCGAGTACGTTGCCTCGTGCAGCTGCTCGACGGGGGAGGTGCGGCCGGTGAGGGGCAGCGTGATGACATCCGTGGCGATCTGCACCATCTGGATGCCGCAGACTTTGGAGACCAGCGGCACGGTGCGCGACGCCCTCGGGTTGGCCTCAAGCACGTAGACCTTTCCGTCCTCGATGGCGTACTGAATGTTCATCAGTCCGCGAACGTGCATCTCTTCGGCTATTAGTCGTGTGTACTCCTTGATCGTTGCGAGGTGCTCATCGCTGATGTTGATGGAGGGTAGTATCGCTGCAGAGTCACCCGAGTGGATACCTGCGAGTTCGACGTGCTCCATCACCGCAGGCACGTAGGCGCGCGTGCCATCGCAGATTGCGTCGGCCTCGCACTCCAGCGCGTGGTTGAGGAAGCGGTCGATGAGGATCGGGCGATCCGGCGTGACCCCTACTGCGGCGGCCATGTAGGACCTGAGACTGTCGTCGTCGTAGACTACCTCCATGCCCCGTCCTCCGAGCACGTAGCTTGGGCGCACCATCACCGGAAAGCCTATCCTGTGGGCTATCTCGAGTGCGTCGTCGACGGTGACGGCCATGCCGGCATCCGGCATTGGAATGCCGAGTCTGTCCATCATTTCGCGGAATCGGTCGCGATCCTCAGCTAAGTCGATGATCTCGGGGCTGGTGCCTAATATGTTGACTCCGGCGGCCTCGAGCTCAGAGGCGAGGTTGAGAGGTGTCTGCCCGCCGAACTGAGCGATGACACCGAGCGGCTTCTCCTTCTCGTATATCGCGAGCACGTCTTCTGCGGTTAGCGGCTCGAAGTAGAGCTTGTCCGAGGTGTCGTAGTCGGTGGAGACCGTCTCCGGGTTACAGTTGATGATGATCGTTTCGAACCCAAGTCTCTTGAGCGATATAGCCGCGTGCACGCAGCAGTAGTCGAATTCGATCCCCTGACCGATGCGGTTGGGGCCGCCACCTAGGATCATGACCTTGCGAGCGCTGGAGGTCGGAGACGCATCGGGCGCGTTGTAGGTGGAGAAGTAGTAGGCGCTGTCCTGGGTGGAGCTCACATGAACTCCCTCCCAGCCCTCGACGAGACCGATCTGCTTCCGGCGTGCGCGGATATCGGCCTCCTCTAGGCCAAGCAGTTTCGTCGCGAGGTAGCGGTCGGAAAAACCATCTTTCTTGGCCCGCTCTAGCATCACGTCGGGGAGCATGCGCCCGGGGTTGTCGTGCGCCCAGGACAGTATCGACTCCTCCTCGGCTACTAGTTCGGCCATCTGCTCGATGAACCACCTCTTGATGCGCGTGAGCTCGAAGAGCTCGTCTGCGGTGGCACCTTTGCGAAGTGCCTCGTACATGATGAACTGCCGCTCGCTGGTGGGCGTCACCAGCATCGCGAGCAGCTCTTCCTTGCTCTTATCGTTGAAGTCTTTGGCGAAACCTAGGCCGTAGCGTCCAGTCTCCAGCGACCTTATGGCTTTTTGCAGGGCCTCCTTGTAGGTCTTGCCTATGGACATAACCTCGCCCACGGCCCTCATCTGGGTGCCGAGCCTGTCCTCGACGCCCTTGAACTTTTCGAAAGCCCATCGTGCGAACTTGATGACGACGTAGTCGCCGCCGGGGACGTAGCGGTCGAGGGTGCCGTGCTTGCCGCAAGGGATCTCGTCGAGAGTGAGTCCGCACGCCAGCATCGCGGAGACCAGGGCGATCGGAAATCCCGTGGCTTTGGATGCCAGCGCCGAGGAGCGCGAGGTGCGCGGATTGATCTCGATGATGATGTCGCGGTCGGTCACGGGGTCGTGTGCCCACTGGACGTTGGTGCCGCCGATGACCTGGACGGCCTCGACAATACGGTACGACTTCTCCTGAAGGCGCCTCTGGATCTCCTCGGAGATCGTGAGCATCGGGGCGGCGCAGAAGGAATCGCCGGTGTGTACGCCCATAGGGTCGATGTTCTCGATGAAGCACACCGTGATCATGTTACCCTTGGCGTCGCGCACCACCTCGAGCTCGAGCTCCTCCCAGCCGAGCACGCTCTCTTCTACGAGAACCTCGTGCACAGGCGATGCCGCAAGGCCTCTTGCCACGACGGTCTTGAGCTCTTCGATGTTATAGACGAGACCGCCGCCCGTACCGCCCATCGTGTAGGCGGGGCGCAGCACGCACGGGTATCCCAGGCGCTCCGCGATGGCCACAGCATCGTCGACCGAGTAGGCCACCTCGCTTCGAGCCATCTCGATGCCGAGGGCGTCCATTGTCTCCTTAAACGCCTCGCGGTCCTCTCCGCGCTCGATAGCATCTACCTGCACGCCGATGACCTGCACGCCGTATTCGTCTAGAATTCCCTCCTTGGCGAGCGCCGAGCAGAGGTTGAGGCCCGACTGGCCGCCTAAGTTGGGTAGGAGTGCGTCGGGACGCTCCTTGGCGATGATCTTCTTGAGGCGGTCGATGTTGAGAGGCTCGATGTAGACCACATCCGCGGTATCGGGGTCGGTCATGATCGTGGCAGGGTTGGAGTTTACGAGTACGATCTCGTACCCGAGTTTGCGAAGCGCCTTGCACGCCTGTGTTCCCGAATAGTCGAACTCGCACGCTTGGCCTATGATGATCGGCCCCGAGCCGATGATCATGATCTTGCTGATGTCGTCGCGCTTGGGCATCTGGTCCCCTTCCCGAAAGTTTTCCCCATGCAGATTCGCGCCGGTTGGGCCGGCGTACCCGATTTCCTTGCGTAATTGTATCTGTGAAGGTCCCGTCAGCCCAACTGCTCAAAAGTGTCCTTCACGTACCGTTCTCGCTTTCTTGAAATCGAGGCAGGGGAGCGTGCCCAAAGGGCTGGCGCGCCTGCCCCGTCTCCTGTCTCCTGCGCTTTGGTGGGCTAGTCGGTGAAGTAGCCCACGCCTCCCTCGAAGAGAGGCTGCCAGGAGATGTCGGGGATGTTTAGGTATAGCCCCTCGCCGCTTCGCTCGGTGTGCCCCATTTTGCCAAGCACCCTGCCATCCGGGCTGGTTATCCCCTCGATAGCCATCACAGATCCGTTGGGGTTGACGGAGAGGTCCATAGAGGGCCTGCCGTCGATTCCGACGTATTGCGTGGCAACCTGGCCCTTGGTGATCATCTCTGCAAGAAGAGTGTCGCCTGCGACGAAGCGGCCCTCGCCGTGGCTTATCGGCATCGTATGGATGTCACCAACGTCGGCGCGGGACAGCCACGGAGACAACCCCGATGCCACGCGGGTGCGTACGATGCGGCTCTGGTGCCTACCGATGGTGTTGAAGGTGAGTGTGGGGCACGTGTCGTCTACATCCACGATATCGCCGTATGGTACGAGGCCGAGCTTGACGAGGGCCTGGAAGCCGTTGCATATGCCGAGCATGAGGCCGTCCCGATCCTGCAGGAGCCGGCGCACCGCCTCGGTGATCTGCGGCGAGCGGAAGAATGCAGTGATGAACTTGGCGGATCCGTCTGGCTCGTCTCCTCCGGAGAAGCCTCCTGGGATCATGACGATCTGGCTGTTATCGATAAGTCCCGCGAGTTCGCTCGCGCTTTCGGCCACGGCATCGGGGGTGAGGTTGTTGACCACGAAGGTGGTGGCAACGGCGCCCGCGCGCTCGAAGGCCCTCGCTGTGTCGTACTCGCAGTTGGTTCCAGGAAACACCGGGATAACGACCCTGGGCCTGGCGATCGTTCCGGGGTAGGTTAGCGGGATCGCGTCTGTAAAGGAGATCGTCTCCACTTCGGTCTCAGCCGCCTCCTCCGCATCGCTTCGGTAGGGGAACACCGGCTCAAGGGTGCGCTCCCACATCTCCTGGAGCTCGGCGAGGTCAACTCTCTCCGATCTAGAGATGATCGCGAAGTCTGCGGTGGTGCGCCCAATGAGCTCGATTTGCATGTCGGACTCGGCTTCGGGGAGCGCTGCGTCGTCGGCAAGCTCGACCAGGAAGGTACCGTATGCAGGGACGAAGAGCACGGTGTCGTCAAAGTTACTCGCGAGTTCGATGCCGATTCGATTGCCGATGCACATCTGGAACAGAGCCATCGCACTGCATCCGTATCCGGGGGTGGATACGGCGAGCGCCGATCCGCTTCCCACCATCGATTCGATGATGGAGAGCACCTGGTTGAGTCCGTCTCTGTTGGGTAGAAGCCCCCCGTCGGCCTCGTAGTAGGGGTGTATGCAGAGCACCCTGTGTCCCTCTCCCTTGAACTCGGGAGACGTGGCACGGCAGACCTCGCCGGTGCCCGCGGCGAAGCTCACCAGGGTGGGCGGCACGTCGAGCTCCTCGAAACTTCCGCTCATGGAGTCCTTGCCGCCGATCGAGCCGATCCCAAGATCGATCTGCGCCATCAGCGAGCCTAGCAGCGCACCGGTGGGCTTGCCCCAGCGCCCTGGCTCGTCGCGCAACTTCTCGAAGTATTCCTGGAAGGAGAGGTACATCTTGTCGCGCTCGAACCCGGCAGCAATCATCTTCGAGACGCTCTCTACGACGGAGAGGTAGGCACCGCGGAACTGGTCTCGTTCCATGATCCAGGGGTTGAAGCCCCAGGCGAGGCCGCTCGTTGTGGTAGTCTCGCCCATCACGGGGAGCTTGGCGATCATGGCCATTGGGGTGGTGAGCTGGTGGATTCCGCCGAAGGGCATCAGCACCGTGGCCGCGCCGATCGTGGAGTCGAAGCGCTCACCCAGGCCCTTCTCCGAGCAGCAGTTGATGTCGGAGACCACCGAGGCCATGCGCTCGGCTAGCGTCTCTCCAGTCCACATGAGCTTGTATTGTCGCGCGGCCTCAACGTGCACTGACATGTGCTTGGGGGCGCCGTTGGATGCAAGGAACTCCCTGCTCACGTCGACGATGGTGTCTCCCCTCCACATCATGCGCACCCGGGCGTCGCCGGTGACTTTGGCCACGACAGTGGCCTCCAGATTCTCCTCATGCGCGTACCTGATGAACTCCTCCACATCGCTCTCTGCCAGAGCAACGGCCATCCGCTCCTGGCTCTCGGAGATCGCGAGCTCAGTGCCATCCAGTCCGTCGTACTTCTTGGGGACGCAGTCGAGGTCGATCTCGAGTCCGTCGGCGAGCTCGCCTATCGCAACCGATACGCCGCCTGCGCCAAAGTCGTTACAGCGCTTGATGAGCCTACACGCCTCGCCGCGACGAAAGAGCCTCTGTATCTTGCGCTCCACCGGGGCGTTTCCCTTTTGAACCTCGGCTCCGCAGGTCTCGATGCTCTCGAGGTTATGAGCCTTGGACGATCCTGTGGCGCCACCGATGCCGTCACGCCCGGTACGGCCGCCGAGCAGGACCACGACGTCCCCGGGAATTGGGGTCTCGCGTCTAACATGTTCCGCCGGTGTGGCTCCAAGCACGGCTCCTATCTCCATCCTCTTGGCCACATAGCCGGGGTGGTAGAGCTCGCTCACCTGCCCTGTGGCGAGACCGATCTGGTTTCCGTAGGAGGAGTAGCCCTCGGCGGCGGTGGTCACGAGCTTGCGTTGGGGGAGCTTGCCTTCGATGGTCTCGGATACCGGCACCAGCGGGTCGCCCGCTCCGGTCACGCGCATCGCGTGGTAGACGTAGCTGCGCCCGGAGAGTGGGTCGCGGATCGCGCCACCCACACAGGTCGCTGCCCCTCCGAAGGGCTCGATCTCCGTCGGGTGGTTGTGAGTCTCGTTCTTGAAGAGGAAGAGCCAGTCGCGCTGCTCGCCATCCACGTCGCATTTCACCTTCACGGTGCGGGCGTTGATCTCCTCGGACT